>JAEZHQ010000331.1 GCA_023416455.1 Pseudomonadota bacterium
CCATGATCGGTATGGTTCTGGTGACCCACGGGCGGCTCGCGGAAGAGTTCATCGCCGCGCTGGAGCACGTGGTGGGTGAGCAGCAGCAGGTGCGCGCGGTGTGCATCGGCCCCGACGACGACATGGAACAGCGGCGGCAGGACATCCTGAATTCCGTGGCCGAGGTGGACGACGGCGCGGGCGTGGTGGTCCTGACCGACATGTTCGGCGGCACGCCGTCCAACCTCGCCATCTCCATCATGGACAAGGCGAAGGTCGAGGTGATCGCCGGTGTGAATCTGCCGATGCTGATCAAGCTGGCCAGCGTGCGCCGGCAGGAGACCCTGGCCCACGCCGTGGCCGCCGCCCGCGAGGCCGGACAGAAATACATCAACGTCGCCTCCTCCCTGCTGTCGGACGGTTAGGCCGATGAGCGATCCCGACGGGATGGGCGCCTCCGGCGGTGCCCGCAACTCCGAAATTTGCCAGACCGTCACCATCTGCAACCAGCGCGGACTGCACGCCCGCGCCGCCGCCAAGTTCGTCAAGCTGGTCGCCACCTTCGACTGCGAGGTGGAGGTGCGCCGCGGCGAGACCGAAGTGTCCGGTGAGTCGATCATGGGCCTGATGATGCTGGCCGCCGGCCCCGGCACCTCGGTGGAGCTGTGCGCCTATGGCCGCGAGGCCGAGGAGGCGGTGGCAGCCCTGGTCGATCTGATCACGCGCAAGTTCGATGAAGACTGACGCCCGGGCCACCGGCCAGGGGCGGTGCCTGCGCGGGCTGGGCGTGTCGCCCGGAATCGCCATCGGCCCGGCCCATGTGATGGAAAGCGGCGCCATCCGCGTGCCCGAGTATCTGCTGACCGCCGACCAGCTGGAGGACGAGGTCGCGCGCTTCGCCGAAGCCTGCACCAAGGCCCGCCGCCAGATCCGCAAGCTGAAGAGCAAGGCGCTGGTGCTCCCCGGCTCCGCCTCGGAGGAGATCGGCTTCCTGCTCGACGCCCACCTCTCGATGGTGACCAACTCGCGCCTGACCCGCGGGGTGGAGCGGCGCATCCGCGAGGAGCGGGTCAACGCCGAGGCTGCCGTCCAGGCGGAGATCGCCACCATCGCCCAGACCTTCGCGGGCATGGAGGATTCCTACCTCGCCGGGCGCATCGCCGACGTGCGCGAGGTGGGGCGGCGCCTGATCCGCAACCTGATGCGGCACGAATACACGGCCTTCTCGATGCTCCCCCCCGGCACGGTCATCCTGTCGGAGGAGCTGACCCCCGCCGACACCGCGCTCCTCGACCCCCGCCGGGTCGCCGGCTTCGCCACCGTGCTGGGCGGGGCCGAGGGGCACACCGCCATCATGGCCCGCTCGCTGGGGCTGCCCGCCGTGCTCGGCGTGGCCGGGCTGCTGACCGGCCTGAGGAACGGCATCACGGTGGTGGTGGATGGCGTGCAGGGCCGCGTCGTCATCGATCCGCCGGCCGAGCTGCTGGAGGAGTACCGCCGCCAGCAGGCCGAGCGCGAGCGCGAGCGCGAGCAGCTGAAAAGCCTGCGCAAGCTTCCCGCGGTGACGCGCGACGGCACCACCATCACCCTCCAGGCCAACCTGGAGCTGCCGCGCGAGCTGGACAACGCGCGCGAGCACGGGGCGCAGGGAATCGGCCTGCTGCGCACCGAGTTCCTCTTCATGAACCGCGCGCATCTGCCCGACGAGGACGAGCAGTACCACGTGCTGCGCGCCGTCGTCGAAGGCATGGGCGGGCGCACCGTCACCGCCCGCACCATGGACGTCGGCGGCGAGAAGCTGGCCGGCTGGATGGCCGGCCGCTACGGCGAGCCGGCCAACCCGGCGCTGGGGCTGCGCGCGGTGCGGCTGGGGCTCCGCGAGCCGAAGCTGATGGAGGCCCAGCTCGCCGCCATGCTGCGCGCCGGGGCGCACGGACCGCTGCGCATCCTGCTGCCGATGATCTGCTCGGTCTCCGAGGTGCAGCGCGTGCGCGAGATGATGGGCCAGGTGGCCCGCCGGCTGCGCCGCCGCGGCGTCGCCATCGCCGACCCGCTGCCGCCGGTGGGGGTGATGGTGGAGGTGCCGGGCGCCGCGCTGTCGGCCGACGCCCTGGCCTACGCCGCCGACTTCTTCGCCATCGGGACCAACGACCTGACCCAGTACACGCTGGCCATCGACCGCGGCGACGAGCAGGTGGCGGCGCTCTACGACCCCCTGCATCCGGCCGTGCTGCGCCTGATCCAGTTCACCATCGAGGCGGCGCTGCGCGCCCGCATCCCGGTCTCGGTGTGCGGCGAGATCGCCGGCGACCCGCGCTACACCGCGCTTCTGCTCGGGCTGGGGGTGCGCGACCTGTCCATGGCCCCGCCTTCCATCGCCAAGGTCAAGCGGCGCATCCGCACGCTCGACCTCGTGGAAGCGAGCCGCCGCGCCCGGGTCATCATGGACCAGAGCGACAGCGGCCGCATCGCCACCCTGCTCGACGACTTCAACGCGGTGGGGTGAGCCGGTTTCTCCCGCCCCGTCACGGCGCCGCCCCCGCCCCCGCCCCGGCATCCGCATCCGCATCCGCGGTGTCGGCGGGGGCGACGGCGGCACCGAACTTGGCGAAGAACTCGGCCGCGAGCTTGCGGGCGGTGGCGTCGATCAGGCGCGAGCCGAGCTGGGCCAGCTTGCCGGAGACGTCGGCCTTGACCGCGTAGTCGAGGACGGTCTCCCCCTCCTCCTCCGCCAGCCGGACGACGGCGCTGCCGCGGGCCTGCCCGGCCACGCCGCCCGACCCTTCGCCGACGATGCGGCAGCCGTTCGGCGGATCCAGCTCCTCCAGCGTCACCCGCGCGGCGAAGGTCGCCTTGATCGGCCCGACCTTGAGGACGACCTTGGCCTGCAACTCGGTCGGCGACAGCCGCTCGATGGTCTCGCAGCCCGGGATGCAGCGCCGCAGCACGTCCTCGTCGTTGAGGGCGTCCCACACGGCGTCCCGCGGCGCGGCGATGCGCTGTGTGTTCTTCAATTCCATGATGATGTCCCCGCGTTTCGGTTGCTCAGGCCCAGGCGATGTCGGCGCCGGCCAGCCGGGCGGCCTCCGCCGCCGGCCGGTCGGGCGGCCACAGCCTGGCCTGGTAGCGCCGTCCGGTGACCGGGTCGGCGTCGGCGGAGACCAGCCACCGCAGCGGCGGGACCATTCGCTCCGGCTGCACCAGCCGGGCGCGGTCGGCCATGTCCTCGGGCGGGATCATGCGGGTGTCGGCCGGTCCGCCGGGGATCAGCACGTTGGCGGTGACTCCGGTCCCGGCAAGCTCCTTGGACCAGGCACCGGTGGCCGCCTCGATCGCCGCCTTCGACGGGCCGTAGGGGGCGAATCCGGCCTTCTGCATCGTCCCCAGTCCGGTGGTGACGTTGATGATCCGCCCCCAGCCGCGGGCGACCATGGCGGGCGCCGCCAGCTTGCTCATGCGGAACATGCCCATCACGTTCACGTCGAGGACGCGGCGCCAGAACTCCTCCTCGATCTCGTAGAACCTGAAGGGGTTGGCGTGGATGTAGGGGGTGATCCGCTCCATCCCGATCGCCGCGTTGTTGACCAGGATGTCGACCGCCCCGAAGCGCTGGACGGCCTCGTCGAAGGCGGCGCGGCAGGCCGCCGGGTCGGTGACGTCGCAGGCGATGGGGTGCAGATGCCGGCCGGCCCCGGCCAGTTCGCGCGAGCGCCGGAGCAGCCCCGGCTCGTCGCCGTCGATGTCGCAGGCGACGACGGCGCAGCCCGCCTCCGCCAGCCCCGCCGCCATGGCCAGCCCCAGCCCGCGCGCGGCGCCGGTAACCAGGGCGACCTTCGGCCCCGCCCCCGTCATGGCCGCCCCCCGGCGCCGGCGGCGCGCTGCAGAAGTCCGGTCAGCACCGAGGCGATGACGTCGGCCGCCTCGATCGGGGTGAAGTGCCGGGCATCGGGAAGCACGCGCAGCCGGGCCTGCGGCAGGCCGGCGGCGAGCGCCTCGGCCATCGCCGGCGGCGTGGCGTAATCCTCCGCGCCGACGACCACCTCGGCCGGCATCGTCAGCCGGCCGAGGTGCGCCCGCAGGTCGGCGGCCCCCAGCATCCGGCAGGTGGCGGCGTAGCAGGCCAGGTCGTTGCGCAGGAAGGTGTCGACGCAGCCCTGCACGACGAGCGGATGCTCCTCTCGGAAGCGGTCGGTGAACCAGCGGGTCTTCTGGAAGCCGACGAGCGCGCCCAGACCCTCGGCCTGCGCCTTGCCGGCGCGCTCGGCCCAGGTCTGCGGCGCCCCCTCGCCGTACCAGGCCGTGGTGTCGAACAGGCCGAGGCCGCGCGTCCGTTCGGGGTGGAGGGCGGCGAAGGACAGGGCCACGCAGCCGCCCATCGACGCGCCGGCGACCACCGCGTCGGCCCAGCCGAGATGGTCGAGCACCGCGGCCAGATCCCGCCCGAAGGTCTCGACGGCGTAGCCGTCGGGCGGCGGCGCGCCGTCCGTCCCGGCGGACGCGCCGTGGCCGCGGCAGTCGTAGGCGGCGACCGCCACGCCCGCCGGCAGCCGGTCGACGACCGGCGCCCAGAAGCCGCGGTCCATCGCCAGCGAATGCACGAGGAC
>JAEZHQ010000410.1 GCA_023416455.1 Pseudomonadota bacterium
GCGACCGCCCAGGTGCTGTTCCGCTACCCGCAGCCGGTGACGGTGCCCAACGGCGGCACGCTGATGATGCCCATCGCCGCCCGCGCCGTACCGGCGGAGCGGATCGCCCTCTACCAGCCGGGCACCCAGCCCCGCCACCCGCTGGCCGCCCTCCGCCTGACCAACCGGGCCGCCGGCGGCGAGACGGCGACCGGCCTGCCGCCCGGGGTCCTGACGCTCTACGAGGCGGCCGGCGGGACGACCTCCTATGTGGGGGACGCGCGGCTGGCCACCCTGCCGCCGGGGGAAAGCCGGCTCCTCAGCTTCGCGGTCGACCACTCGATCACCGTCGACCGCGCCGAGCAGCCGAGCCGGACGCTGTCCCGCGCCACGCTGGCCGACGGGGTGCTCCAGGTCACCGTGACCGAGCGGCGGACCACCAGCTACAGCATCGCCGGCCCCGCCGACGGGGACCGCGCCGTCATCGTCGAGCATCCCCGGCGTCCCGGCTGGGAGCTGGTGGAGCCGGCCGGCCCGGCGCCCGAGGCGACGGCGACCGCCTACCGGCTGCCGGTCACCGTCCCGGCGGGGCGGACGGCGACCCTTCAGGTGGCGCTGGAGCGCCCGCGGGTGGAGCGCTTCGTCCTCGCCGACATGGCGCCCGAACAGGTGCAGAGCTACGCCTCCTCCGCCGAGCTGCCCGCCGCGGTGCGCGAGGCCCTGACCCGGGTGGCCGCCCTGCGCGCCGCCGTCGCCGACACGGAGCGCCGCGTCGCCGGCATCGAGCGCGAGCAGGCCGAGCAGGCCCGCGAGCAGGGGCGGCTGCGCGAGAATCTCGCCGCCCTGCCCGGCGACAGCGATCTCCACAAGCGCACCCTCGCCAAGATGGGCGAGCTGGAGACCCGCCTCGACGAGCTGGCCCGCGACGCCGCCGCGGCGCGGCGCGAGGCCGAGGCCGCCCGCGCCGCCCTGCGCGAGCAGGTGCGCGGGCTGACGCTGTAGGACGCGGGAAGAAGGGCGGACCCGGGGAGGCCCGCGCAGGCGGGCCTCCCCGGGTCCCCGCCCGGCATCAGACCGGCATCAGACCGGCAGGGGCGAGACGCCGAACAGGGGACGGTGCAGGTGCAGGAGCCCGGCGTAGAGGAGGAGGGCGACGGCGACCCGCCACCAGCCGATCTCGCGTCCGGCAAAGGTCTGCCGCCCCGCCAGGATGGCCGCGAAGGGAAGGTTGGAGGTCTGCCGCGCGTAGCGGTCCCAGGCCGGACCCAGCCGCCGCGCCAGCTTGGCGTCGATCAGGGCGGCGCCGGCCAGGGCCAGGACGGCGAGGCTGCCGAACAGGATGAGCGAGGCGAGATCGCCGTTGGGCACCAGATGGGCCAGCGCCCACAGGCCGACGCCCCAGAGAAAGGGGTTGCGCGTCACCCGCAGCACCCCGCGCACCGGCGGTTCGCCACGGGTCAGCAGCGCCTCCTGCCCGGCCGCCGTGGGGTTGGGCGTGGACAGGCCGGCGACGACGAGCAGCAGGGCCGCCGGCAGCACGGCCAGCGGCACCCAGGCCTGCCAGGGGGCCGGCGCCCACAGCGGCCGGTGGGGGGCGTCCGCATAGGCGGCGATCAGCCACCACAGGGCGAGCGCCGCCACCAGGGAATAGAGGCCGCGGTACGGCCCCTCCCCCAGACGGGCGACCAGCGCGGCGCGCAGCGGCGTGCTGGACATCCCGAAATGACTGAGCAGCAGGAACAGCCCCGCCGCCGCGACGTGCAGGATGCCGCCGGTCATTCGAACCTCCCTCTTGAGCCGGTGGATGCGGGGGACGGCGGCGTCAGCGGCGCTCCAGGCAGATGGCGGTCTGCTGCATGATGGCGCAGTCCTTCTCGACGCCGCCGTCGAGCATGACGACGTCCACGCTGGTCACGGTCAGGGTGCGCCCCGGCTTGAGGACGCGGGCGCGGGCGATCATCACCTCGCCCTTGGCCGGGGACATCAGGTTGAGCTTGAACTCCACCGCCAGCACCTCGCTGCCGGCCGGCATCAGCGTGTAGGCGGCGAATCCGCCGGCGTTGTCGGCCAGGGTCGACACCATGCCGGCGTGGAAGAAGCCGTGCTGCTGGGTCAGCTCGGCGCGGAAGGGCAGGCGCATCTCGCAGAAGCCGGGCTCCAGGCGGGACAGCTCCATGCCCAGGGTCCGGCAGATCGGCTGGATGTCGAAGCTGGCCCGGCAGCGCGCCTCCCAATCGGGATCGCGGGGCTCGAAGCGTTTGGTTGCGGTCAAAGGGGCCTCCGGGTTGTCCATCGCCCCCTACCCTGCGGCAGCTTCACGTTCCGATCAAGCCGAGCTGCGGGCTCGACGGTTCGGCGAAGGCCCGCCGGGGCATGCGGCCGGCCAGCCGGGCGGACCGTCCGGCCGACACCCCGTCGCGCATGGCGGCGGCCATGCGGACCGGGTCGCGGGCCTTCGACACCGCGGTGTTGAGCAGCACGGCGGCGCAGCCCAGCTCCATGGCCAGCGCGGCGTCCGAGGCCGTGCCGATCCCGGCGTCGAGCACCACCGGCACCGGGCTGCGCGCGCAGATGGCCTCGATGGCCTGCGGGTTGCGGATGCCCTGGCCGGAGCCGATGAAGGCACCCAGCGGCATCACCGCCGCCGCCCCCAGGTCGGCCAGCTTGCGGCAGGTCACCGGGTCGTCGTTGCAGTAGGGCAGGACGGTGAAGCCGTCGGCGACCAGCTCCGCGGTCGCGCGCAGAAGCTCCTCCACGTCGGGGTAGAGCAGCTCGCTGTCGCCGATGACCTCCAGCTTGACCCAATCGGTGCCCAGCGCCTCGCGGGCCAGCTGGGCGGTCAGCACCGCCTCGCGCGCGGTCAGGCAGCCGGCGGTGTTGGGCAGCAGGGCGACGCGGTCGCCCAGCAGATCCACCAGGCTTTCCGAATAGCCGTCGAGGCTGATGCGGCGGATCGCGGCGGTGGCCAGCTCGGTGCCGCTCGCCGCCAGGGCGTCGAGCATGACCTGCTGGTTCGGATAGCCGGCGGTGCCGAGAAACAGCCGCGAGCGGAAGCGGCGGCCGGCGATGATCAGGGTGTCGTCTTGCTCTTGCATGGGATTCCTTCGCGCAACCGTGCCGGCGGGCACCGCCCGCCCCTCCGGGCCGGGCCATCCGCGGCCCGATCCGGGCTGGAGTTTCGTGCGTTTAACCTGAAACGCACGAAACTCCAGGCCATTCTTCTGCGAGCGGATTCACGCTTCAAATCGATTCCGATTTTACGCGATCCGCTCTAACCCGCTCAGCCGCCCTGGATCGGGCGGACGATCTCCAGCGCGTCGCCGGCGGACAGCGGGGTCTCCGCCCAGCGGCGGGAGGGAACGACGGCGCCGTTCAGCGCCACCGCGACGCCGCGCGCGCCGGCCTCGATGCCCCGGCCGGCGAGGTAGGCCGCCAGGGTGGCGGCGGCGCCCAGCGGCTCCTCGCGGCCGTTCACGCGCAGGACGGCGCTCATGCGGCGGCTCCCGACGGCCGGAAGCGGTCAAGGGCGAAGGGCCGGATCACCGGGTCCACCTCCCCGGTCAGGACAAGCGCCGCGATGGTGTCGGCGGTGACCGGGGCCAGCAGGATGCCATTGCGGTGGTGGCCGGTGGCGTGGACCAGCCCGTCCACCCCGCTCGGGCCGAGGATCGGCGCGTCGTCGCGGCTGCCCGGGCGGAAACCGGCCCAGCTTTCCTCGATCGGCAGCTCGGCGATTCCCGGCAGCGCCCGCCAGGCGCCCTCCAGCAGCGCGAACTGGCCGCCGGCCGTGAGGCGGTCGTCGAAGCCGCGCTCCTCGGTCGTGGCCCCGATCAGCAGCCGGCCGTCGCGGCGGGGAATCAGGTAGGTGCCGGGCGTCCACACCACATGGCGCAACAGGGGAAGCCGCGCGTCCATGCGCAGGCACAGCATCTGCCCCTTGACCGGGCGAACGGGCGGCCGCGCCGCCGCCGGCAGCCCGTCGATTCCGCCCGACCAGGCGCCGGCCGCCAGCACCACCCGGTCGGCCTCGACCAGCCGGTCGCCGACCACAAGGCCGACGGCCCGGCCGCCCCGGACCTCGATCCGCGTGACCTCCGCCCCCTCATGCACCTCGCCGCCCGCGCGCCGGACCGCGGCGAGCAAAGCCGCGGCCAGCTTGCGGTTGTCCACCTGGTGGTCGTCGCGGCAGAAGAGGCCGCCGGCCACGCCGGGTTGCAGGTAGGGCTCGCGGCGGCGCAGCTCGGCCCCGCCCAGCCACTCCACCGGCAGGCCGAGGCCGCTCTGGAAATCGTGGAGGAAGCGCAGTTTGGCCGCGTCGTCGGCGTTCAGCGCGATGACCATGGTGCCTTCGTCGCGCAGGTCCACCGGCAGCCCGGAGGCGGCCTCCAGCCCGGCCGCGAAGGCCGGCCAGCGGGCCTGGGAGTCGCGGGTCAGGGGCAGCAGCCCCTCCTCTCCCGGTTCGGTCTCCACGCAGGCGGCGAGCATGCCGCCCGCGGCGTGGGTGGCGCCGCGCCCGGCCGCCCCGCGGTCGAAGACCCGGACGCGGCAGCCGGCGGCGGCCAGCCGCCAGGCGACGGACAGGCCGATGACGCCGGCGCCGACGATGGCGACGGACGGTCCCGGGCCGGAACTGACGGATTCGTGATGCGATGACGACGGCGCTTCGACCATGCGGCTCCCTTCGCTGGCATTATCCAGGCAGGTTCGTTGGGTGTGTTCTCAGCCGCGCCGGCATCGCCCGCGCAGCACCCCAGCCAATGGCGCGATCTTCCCGGACCGCCCGCCCTTTGGCAAGCCCGAAATGCGCCCTACAGAAGCATCACCGTCGCCAGCCCCAGGAAGGCGACGAAGCCGGTGACGTCGGTGATGGTGGTCAGGAACACCGGGCTGGCCACCGCCGGGTCGATGCCGAGCCGCTCCAGCGCGATCGGGACCAGCCCGCCGAACAGGCCGGCGGTGAAGAGGTTGATGACCATGGCCGAGGCGATGACGAGGCCGATCATCGGCGAGAACCAGAGACCGGCGATGAGGCCGACCAGCATCGCGAAGATGGCGCCGTTGATGAGGCCGACGATGGCCTCCTTCCCCACCACCCGCGGCGCGTTGGACGAGGACAGCTCGCGCGTGGCCAGCGCCCGCACCACCACGGTCAGCGTCTGGGTGCCGGCGTTGCCGCCCATGGAGGCGGCGATGGGCATCAGGATGGCGAGCGCCACGAACTGCGAGATCGTCCCCTCGAACAGCGAGATCACGCCGGCCGCGGTGAAGGCGGTCAGCAGGTTGACGCCCAGCCAGCCGACCCGCGCCTTGGCGGTGTCGAGGATTCCGCTGAACACGCCGGTGTCGCCGGCCCCGCCCAGCTTGCGGATGTCGTCCTCGGCCTCCTCGTCGATGATGTGGACGACGTCGTCCACGGTGATGACGCCGATCAGCCGCCCGGAGCCGTCCACCACCGGAGCGGACACCAGCGCGTACTGGCGGAAGAGGTTGGCCACCTCCTCCTGGTCCATGGTGGCGGGGATGGTGTCCACCTCCTCGGTCACCAGGTCGGCGATGCGCGCCGAGCGCTTCTGGCGCAGCAGGCGCGACAGCGGGACCGAACCGACGACCCGGTGCAGCGGGTCGACGACGAAGATGTCGTAGAAGTCCTCCGGCAGCTCCTCGCTGGCGGCGCGGACGTAATCGATGGTCTTGCCGACCGTCCAGAACTGCGGCACCGCGACCAGCTCGCGCTGCATCAGGCGGCCGGCGGTGTATTCGTCGTAGGTCAGGTTCTCCTGGACGAGCGCGCGGTCGGCGGCCGGCAGGTTCTCCAGAACCTCCCGCCGGGTCTCCTCGTCCAGGTCCTCGATGACGTCCACCGCGTCGTCGGTGTCCAACTCGGCGACGGCGGCGGCCAGCTCCTTCGGCTCGAAGAGGCCGACGATCTCCTCGCGCAGGTCGGGGTTGAGGTAGGACAGCACCTCGCCGTCGAAGCCCGGACGCAGCACCTCGATCAGGCGGTCCCGCTCGTCGTGGCCGAGCTGCTCGATCAGGTCGGCGATGTCGGCGGCGCGCAGCTCGTCCAGGCGGACGCGCAGTTCGTCGTCACGGCCGGCGCGCAGCAGCTCGACCGTCGCCTCGACGAACTCGGGCTCGACGCCGTAGCGGCGCTCGTCCTCCCCCTCCTCGCGCTGTGGGTGGGAGCGTTCGGCCGGGGACGGCCCATCGTCCGGGATGCGGGTCGGCTCCTGGGGGTCGGCGTGCATGTCCGGCGCCCTCCCTTAACGATGGCAATGCAACGCGGCGCCATGATCCGGGAAGCGGGTCGGCCACGGCGCGCCGGCGTTTGCGGGTTGGGGAAGCCCCTGGCGGGTCAGCGCCGGGCCGCCCACCGAATATAGGTGGCCAACCGCTTTGTCCAGCCCGGCGGTCGGGGTGGCGGGGCTTGGAAATCAGGCTCACAGACGTTTGTGCGTATGCGGCATCCGGACCCCATGCAGTTCCCTTGTGAGCCGGGCCGTAATCTCCCGCGCGTGCCGAACAGCAGCGGGAGGTGGGAAACCGACGAGCGCATCGAGATTGCCTTGCCGGTGGCCTGGCGGTGCGGGTCGGGTCCGGCTTCGCTGCCGCGGCGCGGCGCCGGGTCCTGCAGGGGCTCGGGCGATGATCGCCCCGCCACCGGGCGTGCGGGTGCTTGTGTGGTCCGAGCCAGTGGATTTGTCCGAGCCAGTGGATTTCCGGCGCGGCATGCTGCGCGGGCGGGCGATCGTGCGCCCTAAGTACGGATGTCGCTCGTGCGTCGAGGCGGTGGTGCAGGCCCCGGCTCCCGACAGCCTCATCCCCGGTGGCCTGCCCATCGAGGCGCTGCTGGCGCACATTGCGGTGGCGATGCACCAGGACGGGCAGCCGCTCCATCGTCAGTGCCGGATCTTCGCCCGCGACGGGGTGACGCTCGACCGTCAGACCGCGGCCGACTGGATGGGCCGGACCGCGTGGTGGCTGTCCCCGCTCTGGAAACGGCTGGTCGCCGACGTGCTGGCCTCGCCCAAGCTGTTCGTCGACGACACCGACCTGCCGGTGCTGGACAAGAGGACCGCCTCGGCAAAGGCAAAGGGGAAGAATGCGGCCCGGACCGGCTTCCTGTGGGGGCTGGGCCGGGACGACGCCGCGTGGCAGGGCGAGCGGCCCCCAGCGGTCGCCTGCATCTTCACGCCAGACCGCGTCCACGCCCGGGCCGTGGAGATGCTGGCCGGCTACACCGGCATCCTGCGGGTCGATGGCTGGGGCGGCTTCCAGCGGCTGATCGGCAAGGAGGAGGCCGGCAAGGCCGATGTCGGCGCGGTGACCGGGCGGACAGGCGGACGCCGGGTTCTCCACCGGCGCTCAACGCAATGGCGCGTTGCGTCTCGGCAAGTCGGCGGGTGCGCCGAACCCGGGGTGCCGCCACGGTGGGCAGGCGTTCGGCGAAAACGCGGCGGGGACAGGCCGCCGTCGCACACCGAAAGCCGCGGACCTGCAGATGGAGTTCGCCCACCCGGCCCTGCCAGGGCAAGTCGCCCAAATGACGACTGTACCGACTGTGGACGCAGAAGGAAGGGCGGCGGCACAGCGGACAGGCCGCCTTTGTGGCACGCACATGGGCCGCAACGGCCACCCGATCGGCGTCAACGGAAACCCGGTCGACGACAAGGCCAGCCGGGAGCAACGAAAGCAGCGATTTGGACAAGGGAACAGATGCTTTGGAGGGAAAACCGTTCTCTCTATGTGCTCAACCTCGCTCCGATCTGCATCGGGAATGCGGATGGGCCAGTATTCAACCGGCACTGACCTATGTCGCTATCCGGTACACCGAGCGGCTCACCGACGCCGGTGTCGAGCCCCCGTGGGCAGCGTCGGCGATTCCTATGACAACGCCTTGGCCGAGACCATCAACGGCCTCTGCAAGACCGAGGTGATCCGGCGCCGCGGACCATGGCGCACCCTGGAGGCCGTCGCGTTCGCCACCTTGGAATGGGTCGACTGGTTCAACCACCGGCGCCTGCTCGAGCCCATCGGCAACATTCCCCCCGCTGACGCTGAAGCGCGCTACCATGCCCAAGCTGAGGACGTCGCCATGGCGGCGTGACTCAAGCCAGATGGCCTCCGAGAAATCCGGGGCGGCTCAACATGCCCTTTGCAACACAGCCGCAATGCCCAGCCACAACACTGACGAAAAAAATCCAGTCCAGGCAGCGCGTTTCGAAACTTCGGTTCGGTACTCCAAAGTAGTTTATCGGTCTCGACCTCATGCTATTTCAACCTCGCACCCAACCGGGCATGACGTCGCTTTATTATGTCAAAGGATTTCCCTTTCCAATGGTTTCTTTGTTATTAACATACACCAGCGTTCTTCAGCTCTTAGGCGTCAAAACATTTTCTGACAGCCCTACCAAACAATTTAACGGGCCATAATCCAAAATCTATTTAATCTGTTTCATTTTAAATTCCTCAGATTCCATCATCTTCTTCCGAAGCGCCCCAAATGACATTCTCGCGTTTATACACTTGGTAATAACCTCTTCCGATTCGGGATCGCGACCGAGAATGCAGCGATAGAGGTACGTCACATCCTGCCTCGATACCGCTGCACCCATGAAAATTCGTTCACGGCGATTACTATTATAACGATCAATCAAACCAGGTATCACATCCCGAGCAATTCTTCTTGCCTCTTCATATTCTTTGGCACTTTCCTGAATCGCTCCTTCTGCGTCCGGATACTCAAATTCTGTGAAAAGATAAGGGAATATTTGGGTTTTATCATATCCTATATGATCATACATAGAGGGATTCATGTGAAGCCCCGTTTTTCCAATGTATTTGGCATTGCACGTAAGAGAGCTGACCCTCTGACGATGCAGATATGTTGTTGCCGTCCACTTTGCTGCATCTTGCGAGCTATATTCCGGTCCAAATCCAAGCGACTTATACCACTCAAATATCTTTGAATGAGGACGCTCGGCATAATCACACTCCATCAACATATCGATGTAGGGAGATATAAATTTTCGCATCTCCTGCCAATGATTGTTGGTGAGGCCGAACCCCCAATTATTATGCATACTTATCAGGCTTCTCTTTTTATCCTCCTGCACGTCCACATCATTCAGATGATCACCATATGCGGCAAAATAGGCAATGTGGGTCCTATTCTTGACTTCCACAGCCATTGCATCCATTACACCAAGATAGTGCGGCCCAAGGACCAAGTCATCTTCGAAAAAATACACCACATCAAACTCGCGCCGTGAAAACGCGTATTGCTCGGCGCGCTCGTAGTTTAGGCATACTCCAAGATTGTACGGAGCGATGTGGCACTTTCCTCCAGGAAAATGCTGCAGAAAAGCTCTTATGCATGCACGAATTACGTCGTCGCTTGCGCGCCGCTTGCCGCTGAAGCGATTGACTGCATTGTCCTGGAATAGGTGGATCTCCCTATCCTCCAGGCCCTGGCCTTGGTTTTTTAATGATTCAAGAAACATGGAAAGATAATCTGGTCTATTAAAAGACATTACAAAGACAGGAGGCTTATTCATTTTCCAGCATCCAGTTATAGTTGACGCACATTCGCGGAATGCGACAAACGCTAAATATTCATCAACCGCTTACTCACGACCCACTTGGGGTTGTCAACATAGATTTCAAGATTCCGTTCCGTCGCAAACTCATGCGCCGCTCTCTGGACTCCTTCCCATGGATAATCATCGCCAATCAGAACACCCTGATCCGCTATAATTGGAGCCCAGGCTTTCAGATCCATAACCACATCATTATACTCCTGGGAAGCATCGATATGTATAATGTCAGCCTTTATGCCAGCGTTGCACAGCCACCTTGCGGCACTTGTGGAGGTCTGAGGGAATGGAATGATGACATCGCTCTGACCGCAATGCATAACATTTGCGAGAAACTGATAAAATAGCTGAGGGTATCCATTCTTTATCGACAATGAATCGTAAATACGATCAGATCGTTTAATATTCCAATGCTCTATGTTACCGAGCCAAGTATCAACGCAAAGTATCTTGCACTGCACCCCAACTTTTTTCAATACTTCAGCCATATGAAGAGCGGACTGCCCTTTCCACGTGCCGACTTCAATTATTAGAGACGGCCGAACATGAGAGATAATCTCCTCAAATATCGGATGCCTTCCATTCCATCCCTGTAGATCCATCTGATATGCTGAATGATCGAATCCTTCGTATGGATCGTCTGCATATAGCTGATCAATAAAATCAAAATTTAGCGCTCCGAAGTCAGCGCCGTCAGGAGATTTATTACCAGTTGTCATGGGATCGCTCAGCTCCTTCTCGCCTTCGATGAAGAATATGCTGTTTAGGCGACTTGACGGATGCACGCTATCGACTGTCCATTACATCCGCCAGAAGCCAATCTCCTATGTCGCCCAAACTTCAAGAGAACCGCTCAACAGTACAATCCGCCCTGCTCGATTGACTAATGTTAACAATTATTTCATCCAATCGCTGCGCTGTGGCGGTCCAGGTATACTGACGGGCAGCCTTCTGATGTCCCATCCGCCCCATGATTGCCGAAGCTTCGTGATCGCTCAAGAAAAATTTCATAGCATCTATCAGTTCAGAAACGTTTCTTACTAGCAGGCCGTCCTTTCCATCATCTATCAATTCTTGAAAGGATAGGCATTGATGATTGGCAATTACGGGCTTGCCGCTCATCCACGATTCCACGATGACAATGCCGAAGCTTTCGCTAGTGCTCATTGTCACAAGTGCTGTACAGCCCGCCAATGCTCCGAGCATCAGTTCACGGCTGAGCCGGCCGTAAAAGTGAACGTTCCGGTCTTCCACCGGTTGCTTGTCCTCATCCGGCCCGATCAGCACGAGATCGACATCGAGGCTGGTGGTGCGCAACAGTTCCTGGTGCGCCTCAATGATGGTGCGATATCCTTTCGAGCCCGTCTTGCGCCCAAGAACGAGGAAGTAGGGCCGATCACTCCCACGGAACGCCCGGAACTCCTCAAGCTGGCCGCCGCGCGACGCATACTCGGCCGGCTCGATACCGCCACCGGCTATGACGGGTGCCGTGACGCCAAGCTTGGAAAAGAATTTCTCGCTGACCCAGGACGAGAACGACAACACGGCATCCGCTTCGGCGAAGGCCTCGTAGTACTGCTTCCAATGATAGAACGCATCGTCAACATGGTAGTGTGGCAGGATGATGGTTGGCACACCCGATCCGCGCACCGCCTGCATGACATCAGGGGTAATACTAAAGGGAACGCCCTGCAGCAAAACCACGTCATACTGCGTGGCCACCTGCCGGACATGCTTAACGAGTTCGGGCGATCGCGGCCCACGAACGGCACGGAACACCTCCTCGTCGGTCACGGTCCGTGCCAGCGCCACGGCCCGGAGCGCCTCGATCCATCCCGCCGGATCGGCATGGCGCCAAACGGCGTCGAACCCCTGCTCCAGCCCCACCGTTTTCCAAACACCACGGTGACCTTGCAGGATTTCGAGCTTCTTCAGCAGAATTCCGAGGTGGCGAGGGTCATGATCGCCAGCCGGCCGAGCGGGCACGCGCAAGCTGATGCGGTTGCTCGTCTCGGGCGGCAAGCTCAGTTCGAAGGAGAAGTCATTCCGAACGGCAAAGCGCGTGGGCTCGTCGCCCTCGATCTGGACTTCAATCTCCACGGAACCCGGATGCCAGCCAACGACGCGCAGGCCGGACACGCCTTTGGCAGCATGGATCTCCGCGTGTTCGCTCGACCAGCGCTGGAACGCGCTGTCGTGAAGTTCGGCGTCATACCACCCGCCGAGCAAGCAGGTCGCGGTCATTTGTTCGGCGGCTTGGCGGCCCAGAGCACGCCGCTCCGCCATCCACATCAACCACAGGCGTTCGGAGGCGCCCCTCATGGCGCCACCATCGAGAGGTTCCGCTGGGAACAGTTTGACGCGGTTGAGGAAGGGGGCAAACAGGCGCTCGGCCTTCGCTTGCGTCGGCTGGTAGGCTGATGCGAAATGGTAAAGATTGGTGATGCGCCCGACGTCGGGAGCAACAAGATCCACCGATGCTCCGTACAATTCGACGTAGCGCTGAAGCACGCGCACAAGGTACTCCTCGGCGCCACCTTGGCAGGGCTCCGTGTAGCGGTAGGTCACGACAAGCATCCGAAGCGGCCGGCCGGCCGGGCGCGGTGACGTCAACTGGTTCAGCACCTCACCGTAACGCCGTCCAAGCTGGCACCAGTCCAGATTGGCACTGGCGAAGTCGTGCCCCGCCGCAGCAAGCGCCGTTCTGATGTTCCGGTCGGCGAGCAGGTCCTCGATGGCCTCGGCAAACCGTTCCTGCGGTCTGACGAGGACGTGGACGCCGTCCTCGACGGCAAAGCCGCGCACCCCGGTTTCGGTCGAGATCGTCGGAAGCGCGTAGCCGAGGTATTCAGCGATCTTCAGATTGGACCCGCCACCGCCTGCCATGGGGTTCAGAGCCAAGTCCGCCTGCAGCAGCAGATCGTGCTTCAACTGATCCGAAACGACTCCGAACCTCCGCAGTCCCGGCAGATGGGCAAATCCGTCGAGGGACTCCCCGACCGAGCCGATGACCCACAACTGCATGTCTGGGAAGTGGGGCAGCACCTCCGAGCAGAGGAACCTTGCTGCGTCGATGTTGGGCGGATGTGCGCTGCCAACGAAGACAGCCCGGAAGCCCCCACTCACGTCGCGACGCGCTCGCTCTGTGATTGCCTCCTTGGCCGCCGTTTCAGAAAGCACCTCGCAGCCGTTCGGCACAACATGGCTCGGCGTCTTGGAACGCTGCCTGACCAGCGCGTTCCGGTCGGCGTCCGTGACGCAGATGAGCGCGTCGGCACGCTCGCACAGATAGTCCTCCAGCGTACCCACGAACGCGCTCAGGATCTCACCGTCAGCGTGCGGCTTCAGAATGTCGGCCTTCATCTGTGCTTCGACATTGTGGGCCTCGTACACCACCGGCTGGTGCATACCGACAGCCTCGAGAAGTGGCGCCATGAATGGGTGAGAGAACACGACCGTACCGGCGTTGTCACCGATACGGCGAAACAGACGCTTCAGCACGTCATTGCCCAGACAGAAGAGGGATGCAGCGATGTCGTTGATCGACAACATCCAATTCCTCTCGTTCACCCAGCTCTCAAAAGCTCTTTGCTCGTCAGACTTGGGCACCCGGATTTCGGTCAGGCCGGGGGCGAGTTCCTCGACCTCCAACACCGGCTTGTCGTGCAGGCACAGCAGGGCTACATCGCGCGTCGTTGCCACCTCGCGCAGCAGGTTGAAGATCCGCTTCGAACCACCGGAAACGGCGTTCCGCACGGAGTAATCGTTGACCACCAGCGTCAGGCGGCGTTCAGCGCCGACAACTTCCGGGCTGCCGATCGCCTGCTCGATTTCGTGAGCGACCGAACGCCCGATGGCTGGCCAGGAAAAGCGTGCGAAAGCCGCGCGTCGGGCAGCCGCCGACAGCCGCTGGCGCAGGTCCGGATCGTGGGCAAGCCGCAACACCACGCTGTCGAAGTTCTCGCGCTCGGCGAACAGCGCATCGACGTTGTCTTGGAGGCCGAGGCCACGAGCACCGGCCCGCGTGGTGACAATCGGCAGGCCGGCAGCCATCGCCTCCACCATCTTCAAGCTGGTGCCGGCTCCGGCAAAGATCGGGTTGACGAAGAAGCTGGCTTGCTGGAGGAGCTTGCTCTTCTCCTCGGTGGTAACCTCGCCGAGGAGCTGGACGTTGCCCGGTGCCCAGCCGATCGAATGGCAGACCCGCCCTGCGATGACGAAGCGCTGCCGGGGAAACCGCGGTGCGAGCGTCTCGACGAGGAAGCGTGCGCCTTCGACGTTGGGCGGATGCTGGGAGCCGACGAAGAGCCCATAGCCGTCCTGCCCCTCGAGTTCCTGCCGCTCGAAATTGACGTCCTCGGGCGAGAATCCATTCGGCGCCAGGCGCAGCTTGTCGGAAGAAGCACCATAGAAGAGGCGGAACTTGAGCAGTTCTTCAGGCGACGTAGCAAAGACCAAACGGCTCTTGGCCACGAGGCTGCGCTCGAGCTGACTGACAAAGTCGAAGACTTCCGCCGCCCGCGCACCCTGCGCGAGTGAGCCAACCATCTCGCTCTCGAGATTGTGGCTGTTGTAAAAGCGTGGCTTTCCATCCGACCAAAGGCTGCGATCGTACAACAGCGTGTAGGGGAACTCGTGAATAATCGCGTCCACCGTGGTCACCAAGTCCGAAACAACCTTGTGGTACTGGGTGTCCCCACGGCCCACCATGGCACAGACCACGCCGGCAAGTTCCCCCGTGATGCCTGCCTTATGGCAGCTGTCATACGCTTCGTCGAAGGAGGCATCCTTGGGCACCCGGTACTCGCGGAAGTTCAGGCCGTGCTGCACCACCTCAAAGCGGCTTTGTGGATAGGTCCAAGACACGAGGCTGACGTCGAAGCGCTCGCTCAGGCGCTTGTACATATTGAACAGACGCAGTTCACCACCGCTGACCGGCGGCACAAAGGCGGGAAAGAAGCAAAGAACAAGGATCTTTTTCATAGCACTGGCCGCCTCAAATATTTTTAATGGATTGCAATTGATACTCAAGATCGATAATCGTTGCCATCATGGACTCGGTTGCATTGAACAGAGTCTTGAAGACATCCTGACCGGGCGTGACGCCGAGAATAACGAGTGGCTCACCGCGCTTTTTGAACTCATCCGAATCGATCATCGACGCCAGCACCTGGGCACACGTGGCGCCCTTCGCCATCGCTTCGCGGTAGGTGGCTATTCCGCTGGGGTCGGGCTCACGCTTCAGCACAAGCTGATAGGCACGCGGCAGGAAGGCGTCAGCATCCTCGTTGCCGGCGAGACTTTTAATACCGAAATCATCAGCGCTGTAGAAAACGCGTGTTCTGCTGGCGTGACGATCGGCCTCGGCCAAATCGCGTTCCGTCGCGTCATGGAGTATCTGAACACGGCGATGTTTTGCCTCCGGCGCACAGCGAAGCACCTCAATGAGGCGCATGCGGCTCATGGCGCCACTTCGCAAAGCGGAAACGTACGTACGATACCCATTCAGATCGGGCACGCGCCCCAAAATGGCCTTGAAGGAAAAGAACACAGCGTCGGCAATGGGAAGCCGGTAAATTTCCGCCAAAGAAATGGTCATCTCTCCGGTATTAAAATTTCTCCCATGAAAATTGTTCCGGCTGCATACCTTAGAAAGGACGTCGTGTATGGCGCTTACCAAGTCTACCGGCTCATTCCTGCGGGTCTCAGGCAGTTTTTTATCACCGCCGATAGCGGTTTCTCCCAAAACCTCGGCTGCCGGCCCTGACAAAACGGGCGCTCTGGAGGCGGCGGAAAGTGCCACGGCGGCTTTTATTTTGACAGGACTACCAATAAGCCTTGCTCCAGTAGTCTTTTCTAGTATCTCGACCTCATCATTCATAATCACAAATGGGATATTCAGTCGAAATGCATACCGTCCGTCGCCAATGCCAAGAGAGAAAAGATCTTCTCGATACAAATTGGCTATAGTTTCCGAAATAATTTGCCCATCATTAACAGCAACAACAGTGCATCGAACCTGATTGTCGAGCTTATTCATTAACCATCCACTTACAAACCCGTCCTCTATGCTGTCAACGTGACCATATATAATATCTGTACGATCTTCCGACATTGAATCTTCCTTCTTCTTCAAGATATTGTTTTCCATTATTTCCCAGATTTCGGTCAAGCCCGGCCGTGATCGTCTGAGTCCCGGAACGTGCCCGTCCATTTCGATCCTCCAATCGGAGGATATCGTCCTCGCCGAGAGCCCCCAGACTGCACTTCAATCAAGCGCAGCGGCACTTTTCCAGGGTTCTCCAGCCGGCGCACCGTTCCCAGGGGGATACAGACCGGCTTGTTCTGGTAGACGAAGAGTTTCCCCACACCGCGTGTCGCCAGCGCCGCGCCCTCCCCCCCGATCCAGCGCTCCGCCCGGTGGTGGTGCATCTGCAAGGACAGCGGCTTGCCCGACTTGACGACGATTCGTTTGACCTGGACGTGGCTGCCACGGTCGACGCCGCGGTATGCGCCCCAGGGGCGGTGCACGGTCGTGTGCAGGACGTGCTCGCCGTGCCGCTCGGCCTTGAGGTGGTCGACCACATGCTTCACACCCTGCACATGGACGTGATCGGCGACCAGGATGGCGTTGTCAGGCGCGATCTCCGCCGCATCCTCCAGCCCGACCACGGCGACCGGATGCTCGGCGGAGCGGGCGTGAACATTGCGCGCCCCGTGCAGGACGGCGGCGCCCTGAACGACGTTGCCGTTCGCATCCTTCTCGCCGATGTCCCACAACGCTGACCAAGCGCCAACGTCCTGCCACCCCATGTCGACCGCCACCACCACCGCCAGGCTGGTCTTCTCCATGACGGCGTGGTCGATGGAGCCGGGCGGCGAAGCGGCGAAAGCGTCAGCACCGAGCCGGCGGAAGGTCGGATCCCGCCCGGCGGCCGACAGAGCCTTGCAGCGCGCCTCGACCATGGCCGGATTGCTGCGCTCCAGCCCAGCCACGGCACCGACAGCCCCAGGATTCGTTGCCGTTGCGACCGCCCTCGGGAAACGCTCGGGAGCAGCGAAGACGTGGTCGGACGGCATCACCAACGAGAGACCGTCCTCACCAGCGACGCGCAGCGTGATCGCGCGCGGCTGCTCGGCGACGAAGAAGCGGTGCTTCTCGTTGCAGATCACCAAAGGTGCTGCGAATCCATCGCCGGCGATCCGCGGCGCGGTTTCCTGGAGCATCGCCAACTCACCCGCCGGCGGCAGGAACCGCTTCGGGTGGAGCGTCCGCGACAGCGGCCACAGCCGGCTCCCCGAACCACCCGCCAAGATGACCGGGGTGATCACGCCCAATGGCATGGTCCCCCGTGACGTTCCCCTTGGTCTCCCCAATCATCCGACCGCACCCTGCCGCACCGGCTTGCCCAGCAGGGCGGCGTATCCCGCGCCGACCGCTGCCGGCGCGTAGGTGACCTCTGTCAGTTTCTGCCCCTGTTCTGCCAGGCGCTGACGGAGCCGGCCATCCTCTATCATGCGCCGCATCCACCAGGCGGCGTGCGTCACGTCCGGCTCGGCCCACAGCTGCCCCTCGGCAAACGGGTATTCCTGCGGCGCCAACGGGCGCAGCCGGTGGTCGACCAGTGCCGCGGTGCCTGGTGTCGTGAAGTCCATGTTGCCCGAGAAGCCGGTGACGATCACCGGCTTGCCCAGCAGCATCGCCTCGGCGATCCCGCGCCCGAAGCCCTCCGCCCGGTGCAGCGACACGAAGGCATCGCACGCCCGGTAGAGGTCGAGCACCGCGCCCCGGGACAGCGTCTCGTTGATGATCGTGATGCGCCGGTCGGCCCGGGCCTCCTCCAGGAGCGCCTGCCATACGGGGTTGCGCAGCGTCGCGCGCATGGTCTTGATGACCAGCCCGACCGGCTCGCCACTCAACGGAAAAGCCTCTTTGAAGGCTTGCACGCACGCTTGTGGGTTCTTCCGCGAGAAACTGGACAGGAAGTCGAAGGAGAACACGTAGAGGAAGCGTCCGTCGGGCAGACCGAAGTCACGCCGGCACAAGCCTGCGGTCGCGGCCACCGAGACGGCCATGGGCATGTGCCGCACCGGCTTTGGACTGCTCTTGGCAAAGGCCTCGTAGGTGTAACGGCTCGACGCCCAGACCTCGTCGACGAGTTCGTAGGCGTGGTGCCACTCGTCGGGCCACTCCGGCAACTCCCACGGCCAATAGCCGATGGTGCGGCGTCCGTCGAACAGAGCCGATCCCTCGACCGCCGCGAGCCGCGCCGTCTCCATGCCGGTCGTGCACAGCAGGTTGATCGCATAAGGGAGCCGGTCGGCGATGAGCGAGGCGACGCTGTCATCCCCCTGGCACACCTCGCATCCGGGCTCGACGTTGTAGACACTGAACGGGATGCCCGCCGCCTGCATGGCGAGCGCGGCCATGCGGACGTCCTCTCCAATGCCCAACTGGCCGCGGGCATAGCCGATCAGGTTCACGCCGAACGGCAGGTCGGGGTGACTTGCATGGACCGCAGGTGCCTCTATGGCCGTCGGCGTGGCCATGTCCCCCAACCGCTTGAGGATCGGGTACTGCTCCGGCCCCTCGGTGCATGCCCACCGGGCGAAGGAGGGGCTGAGCGGATCGGCAAAGCGCGCCTGGATGGAGGCGTTGGTGGACCAGATCATCGCCAGGACCGGCGGCAGTTCCGGAGCGCCCGGGGGGGGGACGAGGAGGGCGCGTGCCTGGTGGTCGTCAACGAAGTCGGCCAGCTGAAACTCCACGAGACCATGCGTGAAGTACCACACCAAATAGGCGAAGCGTCCGGTGTGGACATCCAGAGGATAGCGCTCCTGAACGTCCACGCGCCGCAGCCACACCTGCACCATCAGCCGGGTGATCGCAAGGGCGCCGACGGCTGGAGCGCGCTCGTCCGGCTCGTTCAGGAAACGCTTCTGTTCCCCGGTGACGAAGCGGCCGAGGCGCAGTTCGGCCGAGCCCTGGATGAAATACCACCAGACGAAGCCTTGCTGGCCCTCCAGGGTTTGCAGGTCGAAGGCCCCCTGCAGGTCGGGCCGCATGGCCCAAACCAGTTTCATGAAACGGGTTAGCGTCGGGCGCACTTCAGACAACGCCTCTTCGGCCGGTGCGGTCAGGAGATCCTGCGAAACAGGGAACTCGGTCTCCGCCAGCGCGCCGTACTCGCGCGCGCCATTCAGCAGAAGCCACCATTCGAACCGCTCCTGGTCGCCTTCGCACAGCGCGCGCAGGTCGGGCCGGGTCAGCCAGATGGTCCGCTTGATCCCGTCCAGTCGCGGGCGCGCCGACACGCTCGTGCGCTCGGCAGCGTTCTCCGACGTCTCGGTTGGAGGCGTGTGCTTCAAATGGCACCCATCAGGCGGTTGTTCCATGACGCGGCCGGGGTTTCGGCGCACTCATGCGCGAATGCGCGAAGCTGTGCGGCGGGATGCCCCTTCGGTGCTGCTGTCGTTTATGACCGAAGCCAAAGGACGCCATGGTCCGCCTAGCACTCCTCACGCCCTCACCCCGCCACTCAAGATTCCGGCTGGCAATCCCCTTTGCTATAACCGCGGAATGCGCGCTTTTCAAACCACGCCCTCTCGAAAGGCGACCTGACATTGCATCAACAGCCACAACCGCCCTCATAACACCCCTCAACCGAACCTATGATATTAGTTTGTGTTAATTTTATCAAGCTGGGCGTGCCTTTGGAAGACAGTGTCGGCCAAAATGGTGAAGAGGACCGGAGTTCCGGGGTGGAGCTGTTCAGGCGGCCAGGGTGGAGGAGCGTATCCGTTCGGCGCCTTGGCGTATGCTTCAGCGGACCCTGTCGATGTCGGGCTGGAGGAAGACCTGGCGCAGGCCAACGGCGATGGGTGCGGCCTGGGTCCTGGGCGCAATTGCCGGTGCGCTCCTCATCCAATGGACTCTGCGGCGCTTGCCAGGTGAAACGCACCGGGCTTCCCCGGAGCCCGGTTTCCTGGGGAGAGGGCCGGCGTCGCAGGCGGAGGACGCCCCGCTTCCGCCCAGGCGATCCTCCCGTGCCGCATAAAGCCGACGCCACCCGTCGCCATCGCATTCTCCAGCCAGAGCGGCGGCGGCGCGCGGCCCGGCTGTGCGTTCGGCTCATTGCCGGACAGGCCGCCTCGTTCCCCATCACCCGGCGGCCCGGCAAGGCTTGCGCCGCCCCCCGACTTCGTGCACCCATAGCGCGAGCGCGCGCCCGGCCGGTGCGGCGCGGCGTCTTCCCAAGGAGCGGGCCGAGCGATGGAGTATGCCTTCACCGACGTCGACGGGCAGGACGGCATCCTGCTGTCGGGGCGCTTCACCTACGATGACAGCCGCAAGTTCCACGAAATCCTGGGCGGGTGGGACTTCGCCGCGAACCCGCATGTGCGCCTCGACCTGCGCTACCTGACCTTCCTGGACTCCACGGCGATCGGCATGCTGTTCATCCTGGCCAACCGTTGCCGCGACGCGAAGGGACATGTGGTGGTCTTCAACGCCCAGCCCTACATCGTGCAGACCCTGCGCCGGGTGGCGCTCGACCAGTATATGGAGTTCCGCTGACGCCGCAGGGCGGTCCGCTGAAGCGGCGGCCGCCCCGGTGCGGCCACGAAAAAGCCCGCTCGGCCGGGGGCCTGCGGGCTTTTCATCGATCCTCCCGCGAAGAAAATCCCGCGGGGGAAGGGATGGTGCGGTCGAGAAGACTCGAACTTCCACGACATTTCTGCCACAGCGACCTCAACGCTGCGCGTCTACCAATTCCGCCACGACCGCACGAGGCTTGGCAGCAACCCGACGACGATCGCTCGTCTCATCGGGTGGAGCGGGGAAATACCAGATCCCCCAAGGCCGATCAAGCGGCGTCTCGCGTTTTCCGCAAAGAAAGTTCATAAGGGCTGCATGACCGACGCATCCACCGCCCCCGCCCTCCGCACCGCTCCGCCCCCCGTCGAATGGCGCATCAGCGACGCCCCCGTCCCCTACCCCGAGGCCCTGGCGGCCATGGAGGCGCGGGTCGAGGCGATCCGGGCCGGCACGGCGCCCGAGCTGGTCTGGCTGCTGGAGCACCCGCCGCTCTACACCGCCGGGACCAGCGCCCGCGACGCCGATCTCCTGGAGCCGGACCGCTTCCCGGTCTACCGGGCCGGGCGCGGCGGGCAGTTCACCTACCACGGGCCGGGCCAGCGGGTGGCCTACGTGATGCTGGACCTGAAGGCGCGCGGGGCCGACATCCGCGCCTTCGTGCACGCCCTTGAGGACTGGCTGATCCGCACCCTGGCCTCCTTCAACATCAAGGGCGAGCGGCGCGACGGCCGGGTCGGCATCTGGGTGGGCCGGCAGCCCTACGGCGGTGCGCCGGGGCAGGAGGACAAGATCGCCGCCATCGGGGTGCGCGTGCGCCGCTGGGTGTCGTTCCACGGGGTGGCGCTGAACGTGGAACCCGACCTGTCGCATTTCGCCGGCATCGTGCCCTGCGGGATCAGCGAGCACGGGGTGACCTCCATGGTCGCCCTCGGCCATCTCGTCACCATGGAGGAGGTGGACTCAGCCCTGATGGCGGCCTGGCCCGCGGTGTTCGGCGGCGACGCCGGTGACCCGGAGGGGTGATCCGGCGATGACGCCGACCGCCCCGCCGACCGCCCCGCCGGCCGCCCCGCCGATCGAGACGCCGCGCCTGCGGCTCCGCCCGCTGGAGCTGGCCGACGCCGGGGCGGTGCAGCGCCATTTCCCGCACTGGGAGATCGTGCGCTTCCTCAACGACCGCATCCCCTGGCCCTACCCCGCCGACGGCGCCCTCACCCACATCCGCGACCACGCCCTGCCCGCCATGGCGCGCGGCGAGGAATGGCACTGGACGCTGCGGCCGAAGGGCGGCCCCGACGAGGCCATCGGGATGGTCAGCCTGATGATGGAGGAGGACAACAACCGCGGCTTCTGGCTTGCCCGGCCCTGGCAGGGCCGGGGGCTGATGGCGGAAGCCGCCGACGCGGTCACCGCCTTCTGGTTCGAGGCGCTGGGCCAGGAGGTCCTGCGCGTCCCCAAGGCCGTGGCCAACCTCGGCTCGCGGCGCCTGTCGGAGCGGTCCGGCATGCGGGTGGTCCGGACCGACACGCGCGCCTACGTCTCCGGCCGGCACCCGACCGAGCTGTGGGAGATCACCCGGACGGAATGGCGGGATCAGTCGCGGCGGGGCGCCGGGGCCGCCGGCTGATCGTCGTTGAGGACGCGCGCGTCCTCGTTGGTGATCGAGACGACCGTGCAGGCGGTGCTGTCGCCGTTGCGGAACAGGTAGATCCGCTTGGGGTCGGCCAGCTTCCGGGAATCGACCAGATTCAGCCCGTGGCCGAAGGCGACGCCCAGCATCTCGCCCTTGAAGAAGGCGCGGAAGCGCATCGGCATCCGCTCGCGGAAGGCGCGCGCCGCGCAGGCGTCGCTCATCTTCTTCTCGAAGCGGCCGGCCCGCCGCCAGTCCTGGGTGGAACGGATGGTCACCCATTGCGGCGGCAGCGGAAAGCGCACCACCGGCGGCGCCAGCGGCAGGTCATAGCCGCCGGGCGGCACCGGCGGCAGGTGCCTCTCGTCGGTCCGGTCCAGCGGGCTCCGGGCCGCCGCCGGGGCGGCGACGGCCAGCGCGGCCAGGAGGAATCCGGCAGCCGCGGCCGGCCCTGTCCACCCCCTCCGCCGGCGGCTCCTGGCCCCACGACCGATGGTCCCGCCCCCTCCCCGGCCCTCTCCCGCTTCGCGGCGGAGGGGGGACGATTTTTCCTCCGCCACCGCTGCGGGGCCGGGGAAATCCGGCGCCTCGGTCCCGTGCATCGGCGTCATGCCCGCAGGTCGAAGCCCGGCGCTCCGCCCTCCCCGCCCGTCGATCCGGCCGCCCCGCCGTCCTCCGGATCCACCCCCGGCGCCCCGGGGGGCCGGACGGCGGCGCCGAACAGGGCGCCGCCGAACAGGACCGCGGGCGCGCGGGGCGTCGGGCCGGAGGGCGGCGGGGCCGCCCCCGCATCCCTGCCCTTCGCCGCGGCGGCGCGGGCGAAGGTCCGCACCAGCCTCTCCTTCATCGATGTCAGGTCCGACCCGGTCACGGCGTCTCCCCCGCAGCGGTTGCGCACCGGGCCGAGGGTAGCGGCGTCCCGGCTAATGGAATCCTAAAGGCGGCGCCCTTCCGCCGGCCCGGCGGCGGCGTCACGCGGTGGCGCGCTGCTCGAAGGGAGCGGCCCCGGGATCCTCGGCCGGCTCGACCGCGACGTCGCGCACGACGGCTGCGGGCGGACCCTCGCGGCAGATGTCCAGCATGCGCTCCACCGCCGCGGCCGGGCCGGCAAAGACCGCCTCCACCGTGCCGTCGGCGCGGTTGCGCACCCAGCCGTTCAGGCCGAGCGCGCGCGCCCGGTCGACGGTCCAGCCGCGGTACCACACGCCCTGCACCCGACCGTGGATGCGGGCGCGCACCGCCCGGCGTTCATCCCTCGTCATGCTCCGTCCCCCCTGTTCCGGCAGCGCCGCCACGGTCACGCGGCCGGCCCGTCATGCCGCGCCGGCGCCGTCCTTGCGGCGCGCCTCCTCCTCGTCCATCAGCGCCTTGCGCGACAGCTTGCCGATCATGGTCTTGGGCAGCTCGTCGCGGAACTCGACCACCTTGGGCATCTCGATGGGCGAGAGCTTGTCCTTCAGGAAGTCGAGCAGCTCCTCCCGCCCCAGCGACCGCCCCTCGTCCAGACGGACATAGGCCTTCACGGTCTGGCCGCGGTACTCGTCGGGAATGCCGGCGACCACGCATTCGGCCACGGCGGGGTGCAGGTAGATGGCCTCCTCCACGTTGCGCGGATAGACGTTGAAGCCGCTGCACAGGATCATGTCCTTGATGCGGTCCACGATGAAGGTGTAGCCGTCCTCGTCCATGATGGCGACGTCGCCGGTGTGCAGCCGGCCGCCGACCAGGGTGAGCGCGGTCTCCTCCGGCCGCCCCCAGTAGCCCTTCATCACCTGCGGCCCGCGGATGCACAGCTCGCCCTTCTCGCCCGGCGGCAGGACGCGCCGGGGCTCCTCCAGGCTGACGATCTCGACGACGGTGCCCGGCAGCGGCAGGCCGATGGAGCCGGCCTTGTTGACCCCGACGATCGGGTTGGCGGTGGCCACCGGCGACGATTCCGACAGGCCGTAGCCCTCGACCAGCACGCAGCCGGTGTTGCGCTCGAAGGTCTCCTTCACCTCCACCGGCAGCGGCGCGCCGCCCGACAGGCAGTAGCGGATCGACGACAGGTCGTAGCGGGCCAGGTCCTTGTGGTGGTTGATGGCGGTGTAGATGGTGGGCACCGCGGGGAACAGGGTGGGCCGCTTCTTGTGGATGGTCTCCATGACCTGGTCCAGATCGAAGCGCGGCAGCAGGATGATCTCGGCCCCCAGGCGGATGCTGAGGTTCATCACCACGGTCATGGCGAAGACGTGGAAGAAGGGCAGCACGCCCAGCATCCGCTCCGCACCCGGCCGGGCGCCGTGGAACCACAGGCTGGACTGGTCGGTGTTGGCGTACAGGTTGGCGTGCGTCAGCATGGCCCCCTTGGGCACGCCGGTGGTGCCGCCGGTGTATTGCAGCACCGCCACGTCCTTCTGCGGGTCGATGGCCACCGGCCGCGGGCGGCCGTCGTTGGCGATCAGCCGCCGGAAGGGAATGTGCCGCTCGTCGGCGGGGATGCGCGCCACCTCCGCCCGCTTGGCGATGGGGAACAGGAGGTTCTTGGGAAAGGGCAGGATCCCGGCCATCGGGCAGATGACCAGCCGCTTCAGCTGGGCCTGGCCGAGCAGGCGGGCCATCTTGTCGTAGAGGATCGCGAGATCGAGGGTGATCATGATCTCGATCCCGCTGTCGGCGATCTGATGGACCAGCTCGCGCTCGGCGTAGAGGGGGTTGAAGTTCACCACCGTGCCGCCGGCCTTCAGTACGGCGAAGTAGCCGATCACATAATAGGGCGTGTTGGGCAGGAACAGCCCGACCCGCACCCCCTTGCCCACCCCCGCCTCCTGGAGGCCCCGGGCGGCACGGTCGACCAGCCCCGCCACCGCACGGTAGGTCGAGCGCCGGCCCAGGAAGTCCAGGAAGGGCCGGTCGGCGAATCGGTCCGCCGCCTCGTCCAGCAGCGCCGCCAGGGGCCGGGCCGCAAGCGCGGCGTTCCAGTCCACGCCCGGGGGATAGCTCCGATCCCAGGGATGCACCCCGGTTCGCTCGCAGGCCGCTTCACCCATGGCTGTCTCCCCTGTCGTTGCTTGGGCGCGTCGTTCTCGGGACGCTTGATCCTCAGGCCCTTGTGGTCCGCCCGCGCGCGGCGGGCAACCGGTGGGCTTTGCGGCGATTGTACTCCTTTTCGCAGCGGAAGGGGCGGCCCTCGACGACGGGCCGGCTGGAGGCCGGACTGTTGCCTCCCCGCTACGGCCGAACGGCAGAGCCGCGAAAATCGACCGTCCTGCCAATCAACGCGCGTTTCGTAAACCTTCCCGGCTTATGATCAGGTCCGTTCCCGCCCGCAACCGGACCCCGACGGAACCGCAAGCCCATGCCCCTGCGCGGCGCCAGCCCCTTCCAGCCCTTCACCGGCCACGGTGCGCCGGACGGGGCGGCGTCGGATCCCTGCGCCGACGGCAGCTACTTCGACCCCGAGTTCCGGGCCTACGTGGTCCCGGTCGTGCTGGGGCACCACCGCATCTCCGGCCGGGCCGACGACATGCTGGTGACGACGCTCGGCTCCTGCGTGGCCGCCTGCATCCACGACCCGGTGGCGCGGATCGGGGGCATGAACCACTTCCTCCTGCCGGGCAGCCCGGCCGGCGGCAGCGGCTACGGCATGGCGACCCGCTACGGCAGCGTGGCCATGGAACGGCTGATCAACGACCTGCTGGAGCGCGGCGCCCGGCGCGAGCGGCTGGAGGTCAAGGTGTTCGGCGCCGCGCGCGTCATCGACACCAGCCTGGACGTGGGCGCCGCCAACGCCGCCTTTGTCCTCGACTATGTCGCGCGCGAGGGGCTGGCCCTGGTCGGGCGCGACCTGGGCGGCCCGGTCGGGCGGCGGGTGCATTTCTTCCCGACGACGGGCAAGGCCTTCCGCCGCCTGCTGCGCCCGGAGACCGAACGCGAGACGGTCCGCCAGGAGATGGATTACCTGAGCGTCCTGAAGCGCGCCGCCGTGGAGGGCGAGGTCGAGCTGTTCGAGCGGCGCTGACAGGAAACCCCAATCGCCGGGGGGTGCTCTATCATCCCGGGGGAGCGGCCGGTGAACAGCGGAAGCGGCGCCGGCCCCCGGGCGGGGGCCGGCGCCGGCTGCTCAGTCGCGCTTGACCGTGTCCGCGTTGAGGGCGGCCTGGGCGGCGGCCAGACGGGCGATCGGCACGCGGTAGGGCGAGCAGGACACATAGTCGAGCCCGACCGACTCGCAGAAGGTGATGGAGGCCGGGTCGCCGCCATGCTCGCCGCAGATGCCGAGCTTGATGGCCGGGCGGGTCTTGCGCCCGCGCTCGGCGGCGATGGCGATCAGCTCGCCGACGCCCTCCTGGTCGAGGGTCTGGAACGGGTCGTGCTCCAGGATCCCCTGGCGCTGGTACTCCGGCAGGAAGTTGCCGGCGTCGTCGCGCGACAGGCCGAAGGTGGTCTGCGTCAGGTCGTTGGTGCCGAAGGAGAAGAACTCCGCCGTCCCGGCGATGTCGCCGGCCCGCAGCGCCGCCCGCGGCAGCTCGATCATGGTGCCGACCAGATAGTCGAAGTCCTGGCCGGTGGCCGCCTTGACCTCGGCGGCGGCGCGGTCGACGACCGCCTTGAGGATGTCCAGCTCCTTGCGGGTGCCGATCAGCGGGATCATGACCTCCGGCACCACCGTGTGGCCGGCGGTCCGGGCGACCTCGACGACCGCCGAGAAGATGGCGCGGGCCTGCATCTCGTAGATCTCGGGGTAGCTGATGCCGAGGCGGCAGCCGCGGTGGCCAAGCATGGGGTTGGCCTCATGGAGCTGCACCGTGCGGTGGTGCACCCGCAGCGGGTCGGTGCCGGTGGCCTTGGCGACCTCGGCCATGTCGGCCTCGGTGCTGGGCAGGAACTCGTGCAGCGGCGGGTCGAGCAGGCGGATCGTCACCGGCAGCCCGGCCATGATCGTGAACAGCTCGACGAAGTCCTGCTTCTGGTAGGGCTCCAGCTTGGCCAGCGCCGTCTTGCGGCCGGCCTCGCTCTCCGCCAGGATCATCTCGCGCACCGCCAGGATGCGGGCGGGGTCGAAGAACATGTGCTCGGTGCGGCACAGCCCGATGCCCTCGGCGCCGAACTTGCGCGCGGTGCGGGCGTCCAGCGGGGTTTCCGCGTTGGTGCGGATCTTCATGCGGCGGATGGAGTCGGCCCAGCCCATCAGCGTGGCGAAGTCGCCGGACAGCTCCGGCTGGATGGTCGGGACGGCGCCCAGCATGACCTCGCCGGTCGAGCCGTCGATGGTCAGGACGTCGCCCTCCTTCACCACGGTGCCGCGCACCGTCATGGTCTTGGCCTTGTAGTCGATGCGCAGGTCCCCGGCACCCGACACGCAGGCGCGGCCCATGCCGCGGGCGACCACCGCGGCGTGGCTGGTCATGCCGCCGCGGGTGGTCAGGATGCCCCTGGCCGCGTGCATGCCGTGGATGTCCTCCGGCGAGGTCTCGACGCGGCACAGGATGACGGCGTCGCCCAGCGCCGCCTGGCTCTCCGCCTCGTCGGCGGTGAACACCACCTTGCCCGAGGCCGCGCCCGGCGAGGCCGGCAGGCCCTTGGCGACGACCCGGCGCTCGGCCTTGGGATCGAGCGTCGGGTGGAGGAGCTGGTCGAGCGAGGCCGGGTCGATGCGGCGCACCGCCTCGGCCCGGTCGATCAGCCCTTCCTCGGCGAGGTCGACGGCGATCTTCAGCGCCGCCGGGGCGGTGCGCTTGCCGTTGCGGGTCTGGAGCATGTACAGCGTGTTCTGCTGCACCGTGAACTCGATGTCCTGCATGTCGCGGTAGTGCTTCTCCAGCGTGAGGCGGACCTCGTTCAGCTGGTTGAAGACCTCCGGCATGACCTCCTCCATGGCGGGGAGGTCGGACTTGTTGGCCAGCTTGCCGGCGATGGTGAGGTGCTGCGGCGTGCGGATGCCGGCCACCACGTCCTCGCCCTGGGCGTTCACCAGATACTCGCCGTAGAAGGCGTTCTCGCCGGTGGACGGGTTGCGCGTGAAGGCCACGCCGGTGGCGCAGTCGTTGCCCATGTTGCCGAACACCATGCACTGCACGTTGACCGCGGTGCCCCAGCTGGCCGGGATGTCGTGCAGCTTGCGGTAGGTGATGGCGCGGGCGTTCATCCAGGATCCGAAGACGGCGCCGATGGCGCCCCACAGCTGCTCCTGCACATCCTGCGGGAAGGGCTTGCCCAGCGCCTGCTCGACCGCCTTCTTGTAGCCCCGGATGACGCCCTGCCAGTCATCGGCCGTCAGGTCGGTGTCGAGGGTGTAGCCCTTGTCGCGCTTGTGGCCGTCCAGGATCTCCTCGAAATGATGGTGCTCCACGTCGAGGACCACGTTGGAGTACATCTGGATGAAGCGGCGGTAGCTGTCGTAGGCGAAGCGCGGATCGCCCGAGCGCCTGGCCAGGCCGGCCGCGGTCTCGTCGTTGAGGCCGAGGTTGAGGACCGTGTCCATCATGCCGGGCATGGAGGCGCGGGCGCCGGAGCGCACCGAGACCAGCAGCGGGTTGGCCGGGTCGCCGAAGGTGGCGCCCATGGCCGTCTCCAGCCGCGCCACCGCCGCGCCCACCTGCTCCTTCAGCTCGGGCGGGTAGCTGCGGCCGTTGTCGTAGAAATAGGTGCAGACCTCGGTGGTGATGGTGAAGCCCGGCGGGACCGGCAGGCCGAGGTTGGCCATCTCGGCCAGGTTGGCTCCCTTACCGCCAAGCAGGTTCTTCATATCCGCCCGGCCTTCGGTGGCATCGGCCCCGAAGCTGTAGACCCACTTGCTGTCGCCCTGGCTCGCCATCGTGAAATCCTCGTTCACTCTCATGGTCGTCCGGCACCGGACCGCCCGGCCATCATGCTGGTATGACCGCGCGACCGTCTCCGATATGCGCCCTTCTAGCCCTGCGCGGAAGGGGATGACAAGTCGATCCGTTGCATCGCCCGGGCGCGGACGCGCTGATCCGTTCGGCGCGGCGGGGCACGCCGGAGGCAAACCGGCGGTGGCAGGGGCCTCCCCGGTCAGGCCGGACCCGCGAAGGTCCAGCCCAGCGTCTCGCCGCTGCGGAAGGGCAAAACGCCGTCGCCGTCGGCGGTGAGGACGACGTCCGGCGCGGTGGAGGGCCGGCGCTCCAGCACCACCCGCTCCTCGTTGGCCGGCAGCCCGTAGAAGCGCGGTCCGTTCAGGCTGGCGAAGGCTTCCAGCCGGTCCAGCGCGCCGGCCCGCGCGAAGGCTTCGGCGTAAAGCTCCAGCGCGTTGGCCGCGGTGAAGCAGCCGGCGCAGCCGCAGGCGGCCTCCTTGGCGGTCAGCGCGTGGGGCGCGGTGTCGGTGCCCAGGAAGAAGGGTCCCTCGCCGGAGGTCGCGGCCTCGACCAGCGCCTGGCGGTGGCGCTCGCGCTTGGCGATGGGCAGGCAGTAGAGGTGCGGGCGGATGCCGCCCTGGAACAGGTCGCTGCGGTTGATCAGCAGGTGGTGCGCGGTGATGGTGGCGCCGACGCGGCCCGAGGCGGCGTGGCCGCGGACGAAGGCCACGGCCTCGGCGGTGGTGGCGTGCTCCAGCACCACGCGCAGCGTCCTGTGACGCTCCAGCAGGGGGCCGAGGACGCGGTCGATGAAGACCGCCTCGCGGTCGAAGATGTCGACCTCGGCGTCGGTGACCTCGCCGTGGATGAGCAGCGGCATGCCGATCGCCGCCATGCGCTCCAGCACCGGCTCGATGCGCGCGGTGTCGGTCACGCCGTGGGCGCTGTTGGTGGTGGCGTTGGCCGGGTAGAGCTTGGCCGCGGCGAAGACGCCCTCCGCGAAGCCGCGGGCCAGATCCTCGGGATCGGTGCCGTCGGTCAGGTAGGCGGTCATCAGCGGCGTGAAGGCGGCCCCCTCCGGCAGCGCGGCCAGGATGCGCCCGCGGTAGGCCACGGCGGCGGCGGTGTCGGCCACCGGCGGCTTCAGGTTCGGCATGACGATGGCGCGGGCGAACTGGCGGGCGGTGAAGGGCAGGACCGCCTTCAGCATGGCGCCGTCGCGCAGGTGAACGTGCCAGTCGTCGGGGCGGCGGAGGACGAGGCGTTCGGTGGGCATGGCGGCTCCGGCACGGGCGTGAAGGACCAGGGGATGCGGAGTTCTAGCCCGTCGCGGCGGCCGGCTCAACGGTTGCCGGCCGGGTGCGCGCCCCGCCCTGCGGCCGCGGCGATCCACGCGGGCGTGACGGGGGCGCGGAAAGCGGCTAGAAACGGCGGCAATCCCTTGCCGACCCCCGTGACAGCGGACCCGCGCCGATGAGCCTGATCACCCCCCGCACCCCGCCCGGAACGATGGAGCTGCTGCCGCGCCAGCAGGTTGCCTTCCAGCGCTTCCTCGACACCATCCGCCGGGGCTACGAGCGCTTCGGCTTCGTTCCCGTCGAGACCCCGGTGTTCGAGACGGTGGAGACGCTGCTGACCAAGTCCGGCGGCGAGACCGAGAAGCAGGTCTATTTCGTGCAGTCCACCGGGGCCATCCAGCAGGGGCACAAGCCGGAGCTGGCGCTGCGCTTCGACCTGACGGTGCCGCTCGCCCGCTATGTGGCCGAGCACGAGCGCGACCTCGCCTTCCCCTTCCGGCGCTACCAGATCCAGCGGGTCTACCGCGGCGAGCGCGCCCAGCGCGGCCGCTTCCGCGAGTTCTACCAGTGCGACATCGACGTCATCGGCAAGGACAGCCTGCCGGCCCACTACGACGCGGAGATCCCGGCGGTCATCCACCATGTCTTCCGCGAGCTGGACGTCGGCGGCTTCACCATCAACGTGAACAACCGCAAGGTCCTGCTGGGGCTGCTGGACGGGCTCGGCGTCGGCGATCCCGACACCCGCGTTCTGGTTCTGCGCGAGATCGACAAGCTCGACAAGATCGGCCGCGACAAGGTGCGCGACAGCCTGACCGGAAGCCTGGGCGTTCCCGACGGCGTGGCGGGGCGCATCCTGGACCTGATCGACGCCAGGGCCGGCAACGACGAGACGCTGGCGGCGCTGCGGGCCATGGAGCTGGACAACGCGACCTTCCGTCAGGGCGTGGCGGAGCTGGCCACGGTGGTGGAGGGGCTGCGGGCCTTCCAGGTGCCCGACGGCGTGGTCCGCATCAACCTCGCCATCGCGCGCGGCCTCGACTACTACACCGGCACGGTCTACGAGACCTTCCTGAACGACCATCCCGGGATCGGCAGCGTCTGCTCGGGCGGGCGCTACGACAACCTGGCCAGCCACTACACCAAGTCGCGGCTGCCCGGCGTCGGCATCTCCATCGGCGCCACCCGGCTGTTCTACCAGCTGATGGAGGCCGGCCTGATCCGCTGCGAGGGCACCACCGCCGAGGTGCTGGTGACGCAGATGGACCCGGCCCTGACGGCCGATTATTTCCGCCTCGCCACCGAGCTGCGCATGGCCGGGATCAACACCGAGATCCAGCTCGACGGCGGCAAGATCGCCCGGCAGATGAAGCACGCCGACCGCGCCGGCATCCCGGTGGTCCTGCTGATGGGATCCGACGAGAAGGCCCGCGGCACGGCGCTTCTGAAGCATCTGGGCAAGGGCGAGCAGGTCGAGGTCCCGCTGGAGGAGATCGCGGCGCGGGCCAGGGCCTTGCTGGGGCGGGCGTGAAGGCTGCCTTGTTGTCGCCGGGGTGCTGCCGCCCGGCGCGCAGGGTAAGCCCGTCCGGCGCAGCCGCGGGGCTTGTCTCGGCTACGGTCGCGGCACGCACCGCTATTCGAGAGACATGCCCGCGATGGCCTCGATCCAGGAAGCCCTGAATGCCGCGCTCGACCATCACCAGGAAGGCCGGACGGATGAAGCGCGGGTGATTTACCGGTGCATCATGGACGTCGACCCGGACAACCCGCACGCCCTGCACCTGTTCAGCCTTCTCAAGGCCCAGGCCGGGGACCACCACGAAGCGGCCGATCCGATCCGCAAGACGATCCGGCGAAGCCACCTGACCGCCGACTTCCACGGCAACCTGAGCAAGGCGCTTCAACCCCTCGGCCCGGAGGCCGGCCCGCAGGCCATCGCCGCCATCCGGAACACCGTCCTCCTGCAACCCGACTCCCCGGTCGCCTGGGCCGGGTTCGCCAACGCCCTGCTCGACACGGGGGACGGCGCGACGGACGGAGGCCGCGAAGCACTTGCCGAAGCGACGGCCCGCTCGGCATGGTCCATTATGCCGCCAGGGACTGGGGGCTGCGGTCGCCGCCTTGCGAATCGCCTGGGGGCTGGCCCCGGACCGCGCCGAGACGATCCTCAAGCTGGAACGCCTTGTGGCCCAGACGGCGGACCATCTGGCAGCGATCACCGCGCTCCGGGAGGCCGCGCGGCGGAAGCCGCCCCTGTCTGACGCCCACATCACCCTCCTTCACCGGCTGGAGAAGAATGGACGCATCGCGGTGGCCGTCGCCGCCGGCCAGACTGCGGTCATCGACGACATCCACGACGAGTTGAGGACCCTCGCCACCGGTCGTATCGGCCAGCCCCCCGCCGGTTAGAGTCCGAGGCTGTGGCGAAAAATCGGAGTGGCCACGGGGGCTGATGGGCTGGAGTGAGTTGCAAGAACCATCCCCAACCGACCGGCTATCCCAATGACCAACACCAAGATGCCACGGAGCGAACTGATCCAGAAGAGCGGAGACGATGATTTTCTGCGAAGCCTTGCCGAGTCCGTGCTGCAGGTTCTGATGGAGGCCGATGTCGAGGGCCTGATCGGCGCCGGCCGCCACGAGCGCACCGGCGAGCGCCAGACCTACCACAACCGGGCGCTCGACACCCGGCCAGTTCATTGCGGCCAAATCGACGCCGTCCATGCCGCCCGCCGAGTCACCCTCGACACCGCTTTCCACTTTTCAAAGATCTCCGGATAAATTTTATTATTATTTCATGCCAGATCTCCAACTATATGTATGTCGCGAGCGGTGATATTGCTTGTATTAAGCGAAACAATTGCAACAGGAACTCCGCTCCCTATCCCGTCAGCATCATAGTAAATAGTTTTATTCGCCGTATTGAATATCAGCCGATCATCGGCATCCTTCGCTACTTCAAGGCTAAACTGACTTTCAGGCAATTCCCCAATAGAAAGGCCGCCAAAGGAACTAGCAACCAGAGCTATTCGGTCATAACCAGAAACAAAATCGGTTATGGTATCCGGGGTGACCTGGACATGAGAAAACAAGAAAGTGTCATTCCCACCTCCTCCGGTCAAAATGTCTGTTCCAGACGATCCGAACAACGTATCAGACCCAGTTCCTCCAACAAATTTACCGGGAGAATTTGTATTTCCCGGATATTGACGCATATGCACATGGTAGGTGCTCTGCTCAGGCTTTAACCCCTCCCAGACAATCGTGAAACCGCCATCCGGACGTGCACTTATCGAAGGGTACGACATGTACGGCATAACGGTGCTAGAATTGACC
>JAEZHQ010000444.1 GCA_023416455.1 Pseudomonadota bacterium
GCGCCACCGTGCCGGAGACGGCCAGGACCGCGGCGGCCAGTGCGGCGGCCAGCCGATGCCCGGCCCCGCCGGCACGGGCGCGGGCGGCGGGCGGCGCCGCGTCGGGGGACGCGGGCTCGCCCCCCGCCGGTTCGAAACGCGGCGCGTAGCCGCCCTTGGGGATGACGATGCGGATCGGGTCGCCGCGCCCGGCGGTCAGGTAGTAATGCTCCAGGCTGCGGCGCAGCCGCCCCGCCTCCAGCCGCACGATGGGATCGGACTGGGGGTCGAAGCTGGGGTCGCGGTTGAAGACGCTGACGGCGATGCTGTAGGCCTTGATCTGCTGCGCCCGCCCGGCCAGGCATTCCTCGACCACGTAGCGCAGGAAGCGCCGGTTGCGCTCCGAGGCGTCGAACCGGTCGCTCGCCAGCACGCGCTCGAGCTGCCCGCGAGCGGCCTGCTCCTGCACGGCATTCGTTTGTAAAGACAGGGTTTCATCGCTCACTCTCCGGCCTCCCTGAAAAACAGAAAGGGCCACGGGTTTCGCCTGCAATGAGAATGATGCCGCCTTCTCAAATATTGTTTCATCGCAAGCCCTGACCTTCCAGCGCGGCGTGTGCGTCGATTACTTGAATACGACCGGGATTTTGAGCCGTCCATAGGCCATATGGGGAGAAGCCTAATCCGATCGTCGAAGGGACGGAGGGAAACGGCGGCCCGTAAGCAACCGTACGCAACATCCGCCGCGGCCGGGTGGACGGCCGAAAATAGTGGGCGGCACGGCCGGCGGGTCCAACCTTCCCCGCTCTTCCCTGTTGCGGCATCGGTGATTCAACAGGCTGGTGAGGCCATGTCCCTCCACGTTCCCTCCCCCGACCACCCTCTCCGGACGAGCGGCCGCACGGGCCGGAACCGCGCCCCCGCCGCCCTGTCCCGCCGCGGGCTGCTGGGCTTCGGCGCCGCCGTCGCGCTGGGGCTGCCCCTGGCGCGGCCGGCCGCCGCGCGGGAGCCGGAGCCCGAACGCGCCGTGCGCGTCCACAACTGCCAGACCGGGGAGAGCTTCGAGGGGGTCTACTGGGCCGAGGGGCGCCCCCTGGCGGAGGCGCTGGCGCGGATCGACTGGGTTCTGCGCGACCACCGCAACGACCACTGCCGCCCCATCGACCTGGCGCTGCTGCACCGGCTGTCGGCGATCCAGGAGCGGCTGGAGTCGGACCGCCCCTTCGAGGTGCTGTCAGGCTTCCGTTCTCCGGAGAGCAACCGGCAGCTGATCGCGCAGGGCGCCTCGGTCCACAGCCTCCATCTGGAGGGGCGGGCGGCGGATCTGCGCCTCCCCGGCACGCCGGCGGCGACCCTCTACCGCTGCGTCCTCTCCTTCGGAAACGGTGGGGTGGGCTGCTATCCCGAGCGCGGCTTCGTCCATGTGGACACCGGGCCAACCCGGCGCTGGGTCGGCGGATGACCGCCGGGAATGGGGATGCCGGCCCGGCCGCGACACGCCGCTTGGTAAACTGCGCCTTTCTACAGATGGACAGTAGGCCATTGGCCAGATTGTTATCAGGGGTGGGAACGAGGCACTCTAACCAGAAAAAATGGATCATCGCTCTTTGGGAGGAGCCGCCATGATGACCCCTATTGACAACGCCACCCCCCTGTCCGGCCGCTGCCACAGGTTGGGCGACCCCAACCGGATGGCGCAGGCCCAGACGCTGGCCGGCTGGATCGCCCTACTCGCCGAGGATCGCGGGTTGAGCGAACGGGACGTGGCGGAGGTCACCGACCTGGACATCGAGGACGTCCGCGCCATCCTCAGCGGCGTGGTCTTCATGATGCCGCTGGCCACGCTCGACCGCGCGCTCCGCCGCCTGGAAGGGCGCCCCCACTGATCCCCGCGGGGGGGCCGCCCTCTCCCGCGCGCCCTTGCGCCCTCAAAAGGACCCGGCCATGCCGCCCACATCCCGCGACCAGCAGCAGCACCGCCGGCGCCGCGACGCCGCGGTCCACATCCGGCGCAGCGCCGACCAGCGCGGCCTCGACGCCGGCGACGTCGCCCGCCTGACCGGCCTTCCGCCGGGTCAGGCGCGGGCCATCCTGTCCGGCTTCGCCGACACGGTCCCGCTGGGCGCCCTCGACCGCTCGCTCTCCGCGCTGTCCGACTGAGCGGCGCGCCGCCGGGCGGCGGCCGGCCGCCGCCCCGCCGGCGTCGCCGTCCCCTTCGCCATGCCTTTCGCCGTGCCCTTCGCCGGCTGGGACGCCGCCGCGGGCGTCGATGCGGGGATGGCGTCCGGAAGGGCGGACAGGGCGGCGGCGAAATCCGCATGCGGGCCGAGCGCAAGATAGCCGCCGTCGGCCTCGCGGGCGAAGACCTGCCACGCGCCACCGGCGCGCTGGACGCGGCCGATCTCCGCCCTGGTCCGGGCGTTGCGCACCAGAATCCCCGGGGGCGCATCCGCCGGAACCGGGATGGCGACGGGGCTGGCGGCTGGGGCCTGCGCGGGGGCCTGCACCCTGCGGCCCATCCCCGAGTGTTCAGCTTTTGTTCTCATTCCGGCAGACTACCGGAATGGGAACGGCGGCGCAACCGGGTTGCGCCGCCGTTCACCGGATCATGAAGCACGGTCGCCCCTCAGGCGACCGCGGACGCGCGGGCCGCCCTCAGGCGACCGAGAGCACGTCGAGATAGACGTTCGCCGGCTCGCTCAGATGGATCCGGTACAGCACGCCCGCCTGATCCACGATGATGTTGGCGACGGGGTTCCTGGCCGACAGATCGGCGACGGCGGCGCGCACGTTGCGCGGCAGGCTGTCGAGATCGATGTCGCGGTATCCGCCCTTGTCCGAAAGCTTGACGGTCTTCTGGCCCATGGTTCCGGCGCCTTGCCCAATGACTGACTGTGGAGGTGCGCGGACAATGGCCCCGTCCGGTTGCGGAATCGTTAAGCCCGGAGGGCGCCGGCGCAGGCCAGCCGCGCGTTGTCCGCATCGCTGGTGGGGGAATAACATCGTTTCCCTGGCGAGGGAGGGAGCGGCCGTCCGGGACGGCGCAAAAGGACCGGCTGGCGGGGCGTCTCCTTCAAGGCGTGTCCGGGAGGACGATTCGCGACGGTCAAGTCCCGACAAATCCGCTCCGCCGGATCCAGCCCATTGATTTTCTTGATGGGAGCGTCGTTGAAAATGCCCAGGGTCGAGGTCGGTGCGACTTACGAAACGGGCGGTCAGGCTTGGCGGCTCCCAGTAAAATCCGCCATGAGATCGTAAGATTTTTTGCAGATATGAGGCATGCCTACGCAAGAAACATGATATTTTAGCTGATAACCAGCCTCGAATGAGTCACGACAATATATCCCTGCACAGATCCATATCGCGCTTCATATGCCACTCCCTTTCCTGACCTTTTCTGGATTCCGGTTTATGCTTCCGGTTCCCCGACGTCGTAGGCGTGATCCGCCACCCAGTCGCGGAATTTTTCCTCGGTCAGCGTGCGGGCAGCGAGTGCCAGAATGGTGTCGGCCGCCTCGCGCTCCGCGGCGTCCAGTTCGAACCCGTTGAGGCCGAGCACAAGGCCGAGTGCGACGAAGGCGGCGCGCTCGTTGCCGTCGACAAACGGGTGGTTGCGGCAGATGCTGGCGCAGACCGCGGCGGCCAAGTCGAAGATGGTCAGCCGCTCGTCGCCGTAGGCGATGATCTGGAAGGGCCGGGCCAGGGACGCCTGCAGCGCCCCCAGGTCACGGATGCCGGGCGCGCCGCCGTGCTCGGCCAGCAGTTCGCCATGCAGGTCGAGCACCGCCTGAAGCGGCGGGTTCACGTAGGGACGCCCTTGGATGGTCGGCTCGTCCACGAGCGCTTACTTGGACAGGATGTCCATGGTGCGGCGGTAGCGCGCGGCGACGCGGCGGCCGACATCCATGGCACGGTTGTAGGTGTCTCCGGCCTTGGCGATCTCGATCCGGCCGTCGCGCACCTCGACCGCCACCTCGTCGCCGCGTCGCAAACCGGCGGCGGCGAGCACGTCCCGCGGCAGCGTGAGGCCGGTGGAGTTGCCGACCTTCGTCAGCTTGGTGGTGTGCATGATGACCTCTGCGCAGTGTTGTTTATTGTGTAATTACGTGCGTTCTTACGTCAAGGGCATTGCGCGTGCCGGTGGTTGCCTTCCGAGCGGCCGCCGTACCAAAGCTCCCTCTTGGCGTGCGTTCCTCGTGATCCTTGGGCGAGCGCCGCCTTCCGAACCTTCCGAAGGATCATCGGCGGCCTCCGGTGGGTTTCCCCACCGACAGCCGGCGCCCCGGCCCATCACCCCGCCAGTGCGACTGTCGAAACGGGCGGTCAGGCCGGCGGGCGCCGCCGGTATGAGCCGCGCCACAGCCGGATGCGGAAGGCCACCGGCCGGGGTCACCCGTGGAAATGCTCGTAGACCCGGCGGGCCAGGGTGGCGTCGATGCCGGGGGCGGCCTCCAGATCCTTCAGCCCGGCGGCGGCGACCGCCGTGGAGCTGCCGAAATGGTGCAGCAGGGCCTTCTTGCGCGCCGGCCCGACGCCGGGGATGCCGTCGATCCGGCTGCGCCCCATCGCCTTGGCGCGCCGCGCCCGGTGGCCGTCGATGGCGGTCCGGTGGGCTTCGTCGCGCAGCCGCTGGAGGAAATGCAGAACCGGGTCGTTGGGCTCCAGCCGGAAGGGCGGGCGGCCGGGCAGGAAGAAGCGCTCGCGCCCGGCGTCGCGGTCCGGCCCCTTGGCGATGGCGGCGAGCGCGATGTCGGCGATGCCCAGCCCGTCCAGCGTGGCGCGCGCCGCGTTCAGCTGCCCCAGCCCGCCGTCGATCAGCACGAGGTCCGGCCACAGGCCGCGGCGGCGGTCCGGATCCTCCTTCAGGGCGCGGCCGAAGCGGCGGGCCAGCACCTCGCGCAGCATGGCGCAGTCGTCGCCGGCGGCGGCCGGGTCCTTGATGTGGAAGCGGCGGTAGGCGTTGCGCTGGAACCCCTCCGGCCCGGCCACCACCATGGCGCCCACCGGGAAGGCGCCCTGGATGTGCGAGTTGTCGTAGATCTCGACACGCGCCGGCGGCGCCGGCAGGCCGAAGGCGCGGGCCAGGCCGGCCAGCAGGGCGGCCTGCGCCGACCGGTCGGCCATGCGG
>JAEZHQ010000495.1 GCA_023416455.1 Pseudomonadota bacterium
CGGCACGCCAAGCCGGTGCGCCCTGGGGGTCGACGGTGACGGACTGGCCGGCGAAGCGGAACTGGCCGGCCAGCAGGGCCGAGCCCTCGGCGGCGTCGCCCGGCCAGGGATCCGGCGGCACCACGGCCAGCGCCGTCGGCGCCCGGCCGCCCAGCGTCAGCTTGTAGATGGGGTTGCCGAAGGCGATCTGGGCGACCCCCTCCCGCAGGCGGCCAAGAGTGTCGCGGGGATTCGACATCGGCTCACCCAACCACAAGTTGAGGGGGGCCGAGCGGCGGGTCGATCATCATCGTTCGGCGCAGGGGGACGGGCATTCCTGTGTGGTATCAAATTCGCCGTGACCGCCGCAAGCCGGTGGTACTCTAATCGGGAAAACGCCTCAGCCTTGCCACGAAGAAGCCGTCGATTCCCCCTATTTCCGGCAGCATGCCGGGCAGCGAGCGCAGCTCGCCCCGCTCGTTGACCAGCTCGGCCATGCCACCCACCTCGGCCGGATCCACCGGCGCCCGCACCACCCGCCCGTCGCGGCCGAGGATGCGGTCGATCTGCTCCTCGCCCTCCTCCGGCTGGATGGAGCAGGTGCAGTAGACCAGCGTGCCGCCGGGCTTCACCAGATCGACCGCGTGGGCCAGCAGGCGGGCCTGCGCGCGGGCCAGCTTGGCGATGTCGTCGGGCGTCTTGAGGCGCAGGATGTCGGGATGGCGGCGGATGGCCCCGGTGGCCGAGCAGGGGGCGTCCAGGAGGACGGCGTCGGCCGGGGCGCCGGGATCCCAGGCCGCCACGTCGGCGGCCAGCGTCTCGGCGGCGAGATCCAGCCGCGCCAGGTTCCCGGTCACCCGTTCCAGCCGCTTGGCAGAGCGGTCCACCGCGATCACCCGGGCGCCCTGGGCGGCGAGCTGCGCCGTCTTGCCGCCGGGGGCGGCGCACAGGTCGTAGACGCGCTTGCCCGCAAGGTCGCCGAACAGCTTGGCCGGCAGCGAGGCGGCCAGATCCTGCACCCACCAGGTGCCCTCGGCGAAGCCCGGAAGGTCGGTGATGCCGCCGCCGGAGGGGCGGCGCAGCGAGCCCGTGGGCAGCACTTTGGCCTCCAGCCGCTCCGCCCATTCCGCCGCGCTGCCGGCCGGGCCGCCCTTCACGGTGATGTCCAGCGGCGCCTCGTGCAGGTGGGCCTCCACGATGGCGCGGGTCCGCGCCGTCCCATAGGCCTGCCGCCAGGCCAGCCACAGCCAGTCGGGCGTGTTCAGCCGGCCGGCGTCCTGGCGGGCGGCCAGCGCCGCGCCCTCGCGCCCGATCCGGCGCAGCACCGCGTTGATCAGCCCCTTGTAGGGTTCGGCCCCGCGCGCGGCGGCCAGCGCCACCGCGGTGTCCACGGCGGCGTGGGCGGGCGTGCCGAGGAACACCAGCTGTGCGGTGCCCAGGCGCAGCACGTCGTACACCGTGGCCTTGGGCAGGCCCGGCTTGGCCAGGCTGCCCTGGATAAGCGCGTCGATCTGCCCCAGCCGGCGCAGCACCGTGGCGACCAGCAGGCGGACGAAGCCGCGGTCGCGCGGGTCGAGGTCGCGCAGCTCCGGATGCGCGTCGAATGCATCGTCGAAGGGGACGGATTTGCGCAGGACGTCGCGCAGCAGGTCGAGCGCGGCGGAGCGGGCGGCAAGGGGGGCTTCGGTCATGCCGCTGGATGTAGCGCGCGCGGCGGCGGGTGTCGAGGGATGCCGCGCGCCGGCCGGCCTCAGCCGTCCGCCCGCATGCGCGCGACGAGCGCCGCCAGCACGCCCTCGGCCTTGTCGTTGTCGACCTGGCAGGTGCCGGCCGCCTCGTGGCCGCCGCCGCCATACTCCAGCATCAGGGGACCGATGTTGGTCCGCGAACTGCGGTTGACGATCGACTTGCCGCAGGCCAGAACCGTGTTCTGCTGGCGGAGTCCCCACAGCACGTGGATCGACACGTTGGTCTCCGGGTGCAGCGCGTAGATCATGAAGCGGTTGCCGGCGAAGATGGTCTCCTCGCGGCGCAGGTCGATCACCGCCACGTTGCCGTGCAGCGTGGTGCAGCGGTTGAGCTGGTCGACGAAGCGCTCCTCGTGGTCGCGGTAGAGATCCACCCGCTCCTTCACGTCGGGGAGCGCCAGGATCTCCGCGATGCCGTGGTTGCGGCAATGGTCGATGAGATCCATCATCAGCTGGTAGTTGGACACCCGGAACTCCCGGAAGCGCCCCAGGCCGGTGCGGGCGTCCATGATGAAGTTGAGCAGCGTCCAGTCGCTGGGGGCGAGGATGTCGCTCTTGGAATACTGCGCCGAGTCGGCCTGGTCGACCGCCGCCATCATCTCGTCGGAGATGCGCGGGAAGCGCGCCTTGCCGCCGTAGTAATTGTAGACGACGCGCGCCGCCGAGGGGGCCGCGGGGTCGATGATGTGGTTGGACTGCCGTCCGACGCGGATGGTCTCGGAGAGGTGGTGGTCGAAGGCCAGATGGGCGCCCGGCACGTAGGGCAGGTTGGTGGTGATGTCGCGGTCGGTGATCTCGATCTTGCCGTCCTGCATGTCCTTGGGATGCACGAACTTGATCTCGTCCAGGATGCCCAGCTCGCGCAGCAGCACGGCGCAGACCAGCCCGTCAAAATCGGACCGGGTGACGAGACGGTACTTCGTAACCTCGGACATGGTTCCCCCGCGTTGCCTGTGGCCTTCGGCTGCCGGAAATTAGTCGGCGTCCCGGCGCGGCGCAATCCTTATCCGGGGTTGCGGGCGGGTGGCCCCGCCCGACGCGCCGAACGTCCGCCGGCGCGGCGGCTCAACCCCAAGGCCGGGGCGTCGGGACGGCGCCTCCGGCCATGGCGCGCAGCCGGCGGACCCGCTCCTCCATGGAAGGGTGGGTGGAGAACAGGCTGTCGACTCCCCGGCCGTGCAGGGGGTTGACGATGAACAGGTGGGCGGTCGCCGGATTCGCCTCGGCCTGGGGGTTGGGGATGCGCTGGACCTGGCTGTGGAGGCGGGTCAGGGCGTCGGCCAGCCACAGCGGGCGCCCGCAGATCGCGGCGCCGATGCGGTCGGCCTCGTATTCGCGGGTGCGGCTGATCGCCATCTGCACGATCATGGCGGCGAGCGGCGCCAGGACGGCGACGAGCAGGGCGCCGGCCGCGCCCAGCGGGCCGCCGCCCCGCCCGCCCCCGCTGGAGGACGCCGAGGCGCCGAAGAGCATGCCCAGGTTGGCGAGCATGGAGATGGCGCCGGCGATGGTCGCCGTCACGGTCATGACCAGCGTGTCATGGTTCTTCACGTGGGCCAGTTCGTGCGCCATGACGCCGGCGATCTCCTCCGGGCTCAGCAGGCGCAGCAGGCCGGTGGTGGCGGCGACCGCCGCGTGCTCCGGGTTGCGGCCGGTGGCGAAGGCGTTGGGCTGGTCGTTCTCGATGATGAAGACCCGCGGCATGGGCAGGTCGGCGCGCTCCGCCAGCCGCGCCACGATGTCGTGGAACTCGGGGGCGGTGTGGCGGTCGACCTCCCGCGCCCCGTACATGGACAGCACCATGGAGCCGGAGTTCCAGTAGCTGAACAGGTTCATGCCGAGCGCCACCACGAAGGCGATCAGCATTCCCCCCGTCCCGCCGAGCAGATAGCCGGCGCCCACGAACAGGGCGGTCAGGCCGGCGAGGAGAATGGTGGTCTTCACGTAGCTGGTCATGGTCGGTCCGGGTCGTCAGGGTCGGGCGGTCAGGGTCGGGCGGGTCGCGCGAAGGCGCCCCCTGCGCGGGGCTTTTCCCCAAGGGGTCAGGGGTGATATGGGCTTGCCGGAACGTTCCGTTCAAGATGGCATCCCGCGACCCCCCGCCCCATATCACGGCCATGACCGACACCACACCCAACACCACCCCGTCCGGCAACGCCCCGTCCGGCAGCGACGCCGCGGCCACCGACCAGACTCCCCCCGCCGCCGGCCCGGCCGCAGGCGGTACCGACTCCACCGCCAAGGGACCGGCGCAGAAGCCGGGCGAGATCGGCGGCCCGCAGGGGCCGGAGCCGACCCGCTACGGCGACTGGGAATTCAAGGGCCGCTGCTCCGACTTCTGATGGTCTTTCGACCTAGGACCGATTACCTCTGCGAGAGAAACTCATTCATGAATACATATGAATGCAGGATGCAATCCCTAGGTCGTACTTGATGCGTTCCCTTTCGCGCGCTACTCTGCGGCGATGAACGGCGGGTGGACCGCCCGTCGCCCGGAGAGCCGCCCATGCACCCCGCCCACCACCTGCCGAGGCCCATCGCCGGCGCCCTCCTGGCGCTCTGGACCGTGTCCGCGGCCGCGGCACCGCCGCTTCTGCCCGGCCCCATCCGGGCGGAGGTGCTGGAGGTGGTCGACGGCGACACGCTGAGCGTGCGCGCCATGATCTGGCTGGGACAGGTGATCGAGACCCGGGTGCGCGTGGACGGGCTGGACACGCCGGAACGCCGCGCCCGCTGCCCGCGCGAGAAAGAGCTGGCCGAGGCCGCGCACGAGCTGACCCGCCAACTGGTGGGGAACGGCCCGGTCGATCTGCTGGACGTGCAGGCCGACAAGTACGGCGGCCGGGTGCGCGCCCGCGTGCGCACCCTCGACGGACGCGACCTGTCGCAGACCCTCATCGCGGCGGGGCTCGCCCGCCCCTACCACGGCGAGCGCCGCCAGCCCTGGTGCGACGGCGACGCCGGGGTCGGGTGAGGCGGCCGGCGCCGGCAACATGGCGCAACCGGCCCTTTTGTCGTAAGAGGTAGAGGGGGGCAGCCTTTCGCGGCGGGCGTTGGAATGGCGGTCCGGTCGATGGAAGGGATCATGAGCCAGACATACGCCAAGGACATGCGGAGCACCGCCTACCGCCATCTGGAAGCAGCCGAGCATCTCTACACATCCTCGCGCCGGCACGATGTCGCCGGCTACCTGTTCGGCATCGCGGCCGAATGCGCTCTCAAGCGGATCATGAGCGATTCGGGCATGCGCCCTCTTTCGAAGGATCAGCGCCGGGACGATCCGTTCTATGCGCATTTCGAAGAGCTGAAGACCCTGTTGAGAGACTCCGTATCGGGACGCCGGCAGAGCGAACTGCGGGCTTTCGCCATGAACGACGGCTTCATGCAGCACTGGGACGTGTCCATGCGTTATTCAGACGGGAAGGGCATTGATCCGAAATGGATCGCCCGGTGGTCGAAGGACGCGAGGGCCGTCGTCGACCGGATGGATGGGTGAGGAGCGCGGCGCCATGGCGATCCGGTTCGATGCAAGCCTGCCGACCTTGGCGAGAATCCTGGCCGAGCGCTTTGGTCAGGAGACTCTGTCCCGTGCCGCCGTGATCCGCGACGCGAGCGGCCGGCTGTCCGCCGTTCTGCCCGACCTTGTGGACGCCGACGCGCTGAAGGCGGCGGAGGAGGCGATCCGCCGGGATCTTGACGCCTATGCGCGGCCGGACGCGGTGATCCGCAGCGCCGATGCGGCCGGCGCGCGGCGCCTGCTGGAGGAGGCCGCGCGGACCGCTCCCCTGACCGTCGCCGGCATGACGGTCCGCCTGCTCGACCGCCGTTTCGTTGGCCCCGACTGGCTGAAGCCGCCGGCTCCAACTCCGCCGGGGATCCCCCGCATCGTCTTTGCCAGCCTGAAGGGCGGGGTTGGCCGTTCCACGGCGCTGTGCGTGGTCGCGGCCCATCTGTCGCGGTTGGGCCGCCGTGTCCTCGCGGTCGATTTCGATCTGGAGGCACCCGGCCTTGGCGCCATGCTGTTGAACGAAAGGGAACTGCCGCTTTACGGCGCCCTGGACTATCTGGTCGAAAGCGGTCTTTCGGGCATCGATGCCGGTTTCATCGCCGACATGGCCGGCGACTCCTTTCTGGGCTCCGAAGGCGCGCGCGTCACCGTTGTCCCCGCCATCGGCAAGTCCACCCACGATCATCCGGGCGGCGCCTTGTCCAAGATCGCGCGGGCCTATCTGGATCAACCAATGCCGGACGGCTCGGCCGCCACCCTCAGCGACCGGTTCAGGGGCATGATCGAACGGTTCGAGGCCGGCGGAGATTATGATGTGGTGCTGGTCGATGCCCGCGCCGGCCTGCATGAGACGACGCCGGCCGCGATCCTGGGGCTTGGGGCGGACGTCCTGCTGTTCGGAACCGATCAACCGCAGACCTTCCTCGGTTACCGGCTTCTGCTCGCCCATCTGGCCCGCTTTCCCGCCGACCCCGACGACGATTGGCGCGAGCGCCTGAACTTCGTGCACGCCAAGGCATCCGACGGCGACGAGGCGCAGGCCGTGGCCAGGGAACGCTTCAGCGCCCTCTACGCCCTGCTTCAGCCACCGGACATGCCGGATGACGGCGGCGTGGCCGGACTCACCGGAGAGGACTTCGAAGTGGAATGGGACGACAGCGCCGATGCCGATGAGGACGCGCGGGAAGACGTCTTCACGCCACCGCCGGTCCTGCATGTTCTCGACGATGCGCGCTACCGGGATTTCGATCCTGTTGCGGATCGGGCCTGCCTTGCTTCGAGGGCGTGCGCGGTGACTTTTGAAAGCCTGATCGCCTATGCCGAGAACCTGGTCATCGACGCAGGGGCCGGGGCGCCATGAAGGCGAGCGATTTCGAAGCCATCCGCCGAGGCCTGGCGTCCTTCGACCCCTCCGCCAACCACACGGCCAGCGGCGAAGGCCGCCCGAAGGTCAGCGAGATCTTCGCGCCCGAGCAGCATGCCGGCGCATTGGACCCGAACAGCATGATCGTCCTCGGGGCGCGGGGTGCCGGAAAGAGCTTCTGGGCGGGGGTTCTCGGCGACACGGAGACGCGCGCCGCCGCCGCCGATGCCTATCCCCAGCTTGGACTCGACAAGATCACGGTGAGGCTGGGCTTCACCGGGCAGACCAACGATGGATCCGTCACCCGGGCGACAATCGATCATCAGGTGCCGGTTGGAGAAGAGGCCACACGCGGGCTTCTGCTTTGGCGATGCGTCGTCCTGCGCGCGCTGATGTCCGTGGTTGCCCCGGAAGAACCGCCCATGCCCATCGGCCGGATGATGGAGCGCTACGCCGATCCCGAGGACTGGGAGATCGACTGTGCCGAAACCGACCGCCGGCTGACGGGCGCCGGTGGAAAGGTCCTCGTCATCTTCGATGCGCTCGACGCCCTCGCCATCGAATGGGATCGGCTGCGCAGCCTCATCGACGCCTTGCTGGAGGTCGCCTGGTCGACGCGGGGCTATCCCAGCGTGCGCGTGAAGCTGTTCCTGCGCCCTGACCAGATCCGCGACCTCGGCCTGCGCTTCGTCGAACTGCCCAAGCTGATATCGGGGGCCACGAATCTGCGCTGGCTCAGAACCGACCTGTACGGGGTGCTCTTCGCCAGGCTCGGCACGATCGAAGATCCCGAATGCCGGGCGGCCTTTCATCGCCTTTTGGAGGAGGAGGACATCCCCGCAGCGCCGGACAGCCTGCGCAGGCTCCGCAACTGGCCGCTGGCCAACCGAAGATCCGTGCAGGCCCGCGTCTTCATGCGCTTGGCCGGAGCCTACATGGGACGCGGCAAGAAGAAGGGCAACACCTACGACTGGCCACTCAATCATCTTGCCGACGGCCATGGCGAGGTGACGTCGCGCAGCTTCCTGACCCTCATGATCCAGGCGGCGCGCCACCAGCCGCATCCACCCGACCAAGCGCTGTCCGCGGAAGGACTCCGGCACGGCCTGCGGGAGGCGTCCAAGACACGGGTTGAGCAGCTCGCCATCGAGTTCAAATGGATCAAGCGCGCCCTGTCCCCCTTGGCCCGCATGCAGGTACCATGCGCCTCTTCCGTCATCGTCCAGCGCTGGGAAGCGACGGAAACCATCGAGGCCATCGAGGCGGCGGCCGTAAGGCTGCGATTCCTCCCGCCCTTCTCTCCCGAGGCTCCGGGACGTGCGTATGACAAGCTGATCGAAACCTTCGTCCGGATCGGTGTCCTGTCCATCCGCAAGGATTCGCGCTACGACATGCCCGATCTGTTCCGTGTCGCAGCGAAGCTCCTGAAGAAAGGCGGAGTCGCCCCAGACTGATCCGAACGGTAATCGGAACAAGGAGCATCGCACTCCCCCCCCTCCACCCGTCCTGCACCGCGTCCGCGCAATGGCCCCATCCGTGGCCGGCCAACGGAACCATCAGGATCTCGGGCAGCAGTCCGGTCAAGCCGCGAACCGCCTCGAAGCCGAACCGGGGCTTGCCGCCCGGCGCGGGGGCGCAACCAACAAGGCCGGGGGCAACAGGGCTGATGGCGACAGGGCCGGCGGCACGGCGTTCCCGCGCGGCCGGGGCCGTGTGGGCATGGGGGCGGCGGAGCCCCGAAACGGAACCGGGGGCCCGAAGGCCCCCGGTCCGCAACCATCGGTCACCGCCGCGATCATGCGGCCGGCGCATGAAGGCGGCCATGTTCAGCCGGCCGCATGAACGCGGCCATGATCGGCCGGCCGCATGACCCTTTCGCACCGTGCTGCGCACGGTGCCGTCGGGTTTGACCAAGGCGCTTGATGGAAGCCATCAAGCGCCTTGGGCATCAGGCGTTGTTCATGCGGTTCTCGATGAGGTCGGTGACCACCGTCGGATCCGCCAGGGTCGAGGTATCGCCCAGGCTGTCCTGCTCGTTGGCGGCGATCTTGCGCAGGATGCGGCGCATGATCTTGCCCGAGCGGGTCTTGGGCAGGCCCGGCGCCCACTGGATCAGGTCGGGCGAGGCGATCGGGCCGATCTCCTTGCGGACCCAGGCGACCAGCTCCTTGCGCAGCTCCTCCGACGGGGTCTCGCCGGCGTTGAGCGTGACGTAGGCGTAGATGCCCTGGCCCTTGAGGTCGTGCGGGTAGCCGACGACGGCGGCCTCGGCGACCTTCGGGTGGGCGACCAGCGCGCTCTCGACCTCGGCCGTGCCCATGCGGTGGCCGGACACATTGATGACGTCGTCGACGCGCCCGGTGATCCAGTAGTAGCCGTCGGCGTCGCGGCGGCAGCCGTCACCGGTGAAGTACTTGCCGGCGAAGGTCGAGAAGTAGGTCTGGACGAAGCGCTCGTGGTCGCCGAACACGGTGCGCATCTGGCCCGGCCAGCTGTCGGCGATGCACAGGTTGCCCTCGGTCTCGCCCTCCAGGAGGACGCCCTCGTTGTCCACCACGACCGGCTGGACGCCGAAGAAGGGCCTCGTCGCCGAGCCCGGCTTCTGGCCGATGGCGCCCGGCAGCGGGGTGATCAGGATGCCACCGGTCTCGGTCTGCCACCAGGTGTCGACGATCGGGCAGCGGGCGTCGCCGACCACGTTGTAGTACCACAGCCACGCCTCGGGGTTGATCGGCTCGCCGACCGAGCCCAGGATGCGCAGCGAGGCCCGCGAGGTCTTCTTCACCGGCGCCTCGCCCTCGCGCATCAGCGAGCGGATGGCGGTGGGGGCGGTGTAGAAGATGTTGACCTTGTGCTTGTCAACCACCTGCCAGAAGCGGGAGATGTCCGGGTAGGTCGGCACGCCTTCGAACATCAGCGTGGTGGCGCCGTTGGCGAGCGGCCCGTAGACGATGTAGCTGTGGCCGGTGACCCAGCCCACGTCGGCCGTGCACCAGTAAATCTCGCCGTCCTTGTAGTCGAACACGTACTGGTGGGTGATCGAGGCGTAGACGAGATAGCCGCCGCTGGTGTGGAGCACGCCCTTCGGCTTGCCGGTCGAACCCGAGGTGTAGAGGATGAACAGCGGGTCCTCCGCGCTCATCTCCTCCGGCGGGCAGTCGGCGGAAACGGAAGCGATCTCCTCGTGGTACCAGAGGTCGCGGCCCTCGGTCCAGGCGATGTCGCCGCCGGTGTGCTTGACGACCAGAACGTGGCGGACGCCCGGGGCGCCGGCCACCGCCTTGTCGGCGTTGGCCTTCAGCGGAACCTTGCGGCCGCCGCGCAGCCCCTCGTCGGAGGTGATCACGAAGTGGCTGTCGCAGTCGACGATGCGGTCCTTCAGGCTGTCCGGCGAGAAGCCGCCGAACACGACGGAGTGGATCGCACCGACCCGCGCGCAGGCCAGCATCGCGTAGGCCGCCTCCGGGATCATCGGCAGGTAGATGGTGACCCGGTCGCCCTTCTTTACGCCGTTCTTCTTCAGGACGTTGGCGAGGCGGCTGACCTGCTCGTGCAGCTCCTTGTAGGTGATGTGCTTGGAGACCGACGGGTCATCGCCTTCGAAGATGATGGCGGTCTGGTCGCCGCGCGTCGCGAGGTGCCGATCGATGCAGTTGGCCGAAACGTTCAGCGTGCCGTCGTAAAACCACTTGATGTGAACGTCGCCGGTGTAGCTGACGTCCTTCACCTTGCTGTACGGCTTGATCCAATCGATGCGCTTGCCGTGCTCGCCCCAGAAAGCCTCGGGATCCGCGATCGACTGCTCGTAAAGCCGGGTGTAGGCGGCCTCGTCGATGAGGGCCGACGCGGCGATTTCCGGCTTCACAGGGAAAAATTGGTTGTCGGACATTGGCTCGCGATTCCCCCGTAGTGCTTTGGTTGCGCCCTGAAGGGCTTTGAGAGCGGCCGCAAGCCGCCCCTGTTGCCGCGCATTATCCACACAAGCCCCCGTCTCCACAAGCAGAACGGCCGCCCGAGCACTACCACGAAGGGTGGCAGGCACCCCACTTTGTTGCGTCGCAGCGCTCCGTTTGCTTGAAATGCCAGCAGGGGCGGCGCACTTTAGCGCGCGACTATTTGTCGCGGCCCCTGAAGCCGGGCCGACCGGCGGACGGCACGCTTAACCACGCCTTAACGGAAACGCCCTAGCGTGGCGCCGACGACGGACGCGCCGGGGCGTCCGCACACCGCGCGGGGCAGCGACCATGGCCAGCACAAGCAACGCCGACGGCACGACCGGCGGCATCGATCTTGCGGGCCGCCTCACCCAGATGAGCAACCGCACCAACATGATGGTGATCGACGCCACCCTGCGCACCGCCCCCGGCGCGGGAACGTCGCAGAGCTTCGCGGAGGCCGCCGCCGAGGTGCGGGCGCTGGCCCGGCGCATGGTGCAGGCCACCCGCGACCTCCAGGCGACCATCCACGAACCGGCCGAGTAGCGCCCCCCGGCCCCGTGACCCCGGCGCTGCGCACGGTGCCGCCGGGTTTTGAATCCAGGACGCCCGATGGAAGCCATCGGGCGCCTTGGCCATCAGGGCGCGATCCCCGCCAATTCGCAGATCCGCGTCCATTCGTCGTCGGCGACCGGGCACACGGACAGGCGTGACTGGCGGACCAGCGCCATCCCCTGGAGCCGCGGGTCGGCCTTTATCGCCTTCAGCGTGACCGGGGTCCTCACCGGTTCGACCGCGCGCACGTCGACCATGCCGAAGCGGCCCGCCGGATCGCCCGGGTCCGGATAGTATTCCCGCGCCACCTCGACCACGCCGACCACCGCCAGCCCCTCGTTGGAGTGGTAGAAGAAGGCGCGGTCGCCCAGCTTCATGGCCTTCAGGTTGTTCGACGCCTGGTGGTTGCGCACGCCGTCCCAATGGGTGGTGCC
>JAEZHQ010000593.1 GCA_023416455.1 Pseudomonadota bacterium
TGGCGCCCGCACCATCGAGGAGTTGTGGAAAGCGGTCGGGGCCATCTGCGACCTCTATACGCCCGAGGAGTGCTGGAACTACCTCAAGCACGCCGGATATGCGTCAGATTAAAGGCTCGAGACTCTAGTCGTCCGGGTCCGGGGGCGGCAGGCTGGCACCGGTCAGGTTGGCGCCCGTGAATCGGGCATCACGGATGTTGGCGTCGCTGAGGATGGCGCCGGTCAGGTTGGCGTTGGAGAAATCGCAGCCGGCCAGGTTGGCGCCGCGCAGGTTGGCGCGCACGCAGGAGGCGCCGACAAAGGCGGCCCCGGTCAGGTTGGCCGCCCACAGCCGCCCGGTCGGCCGCCCGTCCGGCCCCTTGATGTCCACCCAGCCGATGCCGGCGCCGTCGAGGCGCGCTGCGCTGAGGGTCGCCCCGCGCAGGTTGGCGCCGTCGAGGATGGCGCCGGTGAGATCGCAATCGGTCAGGTCGGCACCGGAAATGTCGCACATGATCAGCAGGGCGTCGCGCAGCTTGGCGCCGCCAAGATTGGCCTTCTTGAGGTTGGCGCCGGAGAGGTTCACGCCGTGCAGGTCGATGTGCGACAGGTCGGCCCCGGCAAGGTCGGCCCTCGCACCCAGCGTCCCGTTGCTGTTGATCCAGGTGTAGTGGTCATGCAGGGCGTGCTGGATCTGGAGGGAGAAATTCTCGGCCGAGCGGGCGAGGTTGGCGCCGGTGGTGTCGGCCCCGGCAAGGTCGGCGCCCTCCAGCCGGGCGCCCTGGAGGTCGGCGTTGCGCAGGTTGGCGCCGGCCAGCACCGCGCCGGTCAGGTTGGCGTCGCGCAGGACCGCGCCTTGCAGGTTCACGCCCGACAGGTTGGTTCCGCGCAGGTCGGCGCGGTGGAGGTTGCAGTTCTTCATGCTGGAGCGGATCAGCGTGGCGCCGGCCAGCAGCGCCCCTTCACAGTCGGCCCCGTTCATCGACACGTCGGTCAGGTCGGCGCCCGAGAGGTTGGCATTGGCCATCATGGCGTCGTCGAAGTCGCTGCCCGTCAGGTCGGAGCGCACGAAGTCCAGCCCCTTGCCCTTCTTCCCGCCGTCGGACCCGCCGTACAGCAGGGCGCCGCCGCGCAGGTCCGCCTCCTTCAGGATGGCGCGCTTCATCCGGGCGCCGCGCATGTGGGCGCCGCGCAGGTCGGCGCGGTAGAGGTTGCAGCCGCTGAGGTCGGCCTTGGTCAGGTAGGCCGCGAAGAGGTCGGCGTGGCTGAGGTTGGCGTTGGAGAGGTCGCAATGGGTCAGGTTGGCCCCCGACAGCTTGCCCTGTGTGAGATCCACGCCGGCAAGATTGGCGCCTTCCAGGTTGGCCATGGTCATGTTGGCGCGGCTTCCGCCTGACTTGTTCTTCAGCCAGCGCTCATGCTTTTCCAGCACAGCAACCAACTCGTGTGGCGTCATGGCCTCGTCCGATGTCTCTGCTGGAGTTCCGCGCGCCTGATGGGAAAGGTACGGAAATCCAAGCCTGTGTTTGACGAGCGGAAGCACGCTTCGAATCGATCCCGATTCTCCGCGATCCGCTCTGGGGCGGTCGTCTCGCGCGTGGGGGAGGGCTGCCGGCTCTCCACGCGGGCGGCACGCGGAGAGGCCATGGTCCCATCGCCACACCAGTGTTCCAGGATAATCTGTTTCAATCGTTAAGGGATAATCTGTTTCAATTGTCGGACGCCGGTCGCCGCGGCATGGCGAACGGCGTCCGGCTCGCCATCTATGGTGCCGGGTCCAGAGGCCGGACCGGTCCGGCGATCAACGGGGAGGGGAGCAAAGGAATGGCCGGCGGGCATATGGTTTCCGCGTTCGATGCGGAGCTTCAGCATCTCCAGCGGACCATCGTCACGATGGGGCGGCTGGTGGAAAGCCAGTTCGCCCGGGCGATGGAGGCGATCACCACGCGCGACGCCGACATGGCCGCCCTGGTCGTCAAGGGCGACGCCGAGATCGACCGGCTGGAGCTGGAGGTGGAAGGCCAGTCGGTCCGCCTGCTGGCCCTGCGCCAGCCCATGGCCAAGGACCTGCGTGAGATCGTGTCCGCCTTGAAGATCGCCTCGAACCTCGAACGGATGGGCGATTTCGCCGGCTCCGTCGCCAAGCGGGCGGTGACCTTGTCGGCGCTGCCCGTGCCGCCGCCCGTGGAGGCGCTGACGGGCATGGGAGGGGCCGTGCTGGGGATGATCGGCGATGTGGTGCGGGCCTACACCGGGCAGGACGCCGAGCTGGCCATGGTGGTGCGCGAACGCGACGGCGAGGTCGATGCGGCCTACACCGCCCTGTTCCGCGCCACCCTCGCCCGCATGATGGAATCCCCCGCCCAGATCACCGGCTGCACCCATCTGCTGTTCGTGGCGAAATCCATCGAGCGCATCGGTGACCACGCCACCAACGTGGCCGAGAGCATCTGCTTCCTCGCCAAGGGCCGCCTGCCGACCGAGGAGCGGGCCAAGGGCGATCTCAGCAGCTTCGCCGTGGTGGTGGAGCCGGTGGAGAAGGCGCCGGTGCGGGAGGGGTAGGGGGGCCGTCCACGCGCCCCGCCGGCCTTTCCGACGGGAACCGGCGGGCCGGGGCGGGGTTCATGGCTGCGGATGCTACGGAGCGGGGAGCCGGACATGATCGCCGCCATCATCGCACGGGACCACGCGGCCGGGCAGGAGCTGTTCGCCGACGCCGGCAACGCCACGCAGCCCGCCTGGGACGAGCGCGGCGACACCATGGGGGCGCTGGCCCGGTTGTGGGAGGAGCACGGCACCCTTCTGGAGCGGGCGGTCTTCCCGCATCTGGGCGGGGCCGGGGCGGAAAGCCTCGTCGGCACGCTTCGCAACCAGCAGCGCCGCGTGGCCGATCTGGCGAACGCGCTGTCCCGCCGGGCGGCGGACAAGGGCGGCGACCGGCACTGGCTGACCGATTTCGAGGAGTTGAAGGCGTTGTTCGACGCGCAATGCCTGTGCGAGATGACCGAACTGATCACGGTCATCGGTGACCGGGTGGCACCGGACGTGCTGGCGGAGATGACGCGGCAGGCGCGCGCCCTGCGTCGGGCGGACCGGAGCTGAGGCGCCGGCCGCCGTGACCCGTTGGTCGCCGTGACCCGCTGGTCGCCGTGACCGTTGGGACTTCGGTCAGTGCTTCGGCTTCCAGTCGTCGCCGATCCGCTCGTAGCGGCGCCTGACGGCCGCCCAGGCCACCTTGTGCGCGGTCTGTTCGCGTTGCAGAGTCCTGCCGACGGCGAGGGGACGGCATTCCTGCCAAACGTGGTTGAAGGCGGAACGATAGATGTCCTGCGCGTGGGCAGGCAGGCGGCCCTTCACCGATTCGGGAAGCTCGGCGTTGCTGCGGTAGGGCATCTTGCGTTTCCTCCAAGGGTCTTTGCCGCTTTTCCGATATCATACACCCCAAGAACCCAATCGCCGTAGGGTTTTTGCCGGAACAAAGCGGGTCATCCACTTCTGGCTGTGCCCTATGCCTTCCGACGTAGGGGGAGGTGCAGCCACGGAACGGAAAAGGCCCTTCCCCGGCGGTGTGGGGAAGGGCCTTATCTCAAGACCAAGCAGCTGCTGACGACGACCGGGAACGAACCGACCTTACGGCGTGCGGCGTGCGGTGCGGTGGGCCGGGATCGGGATCGGGCGAATCGCCTGCTCCTCCCGGCGGCTGGCCGACATGTCGATCTCGATGCGGGCCAGGGCCTTGCGCAGTTCGTGAACGGCGTCGGACAGCGCCTGGATCGAGCCTTCGCCCGGTTGCTGGCGCCAGCCGCGGTAAGCCGCCAGACAGCCGCGCGCGGTCTCGCGCAGGCGCGCTTCGACCGCATCCACCGGCGGGGCGCCGCCGGCCGGCCGGGCCGCGTCCGCGGTGCCGTTGGCC
>JAEZHQ010000107.1 GCA_023416455.1 Pseudomonadota bacterium
TCCCCCTTATGCATCCGGTGCTGTGCATGCAGAGCCGGATCGCCAACGTCCTACACCCGGCAACAAAGCGGCGCGACGACACGGCGATGCGGCAGCTCCACGCCGCCCCCATCGTCGTGCGCGAGTATATCGCCGAGGCATTGGACGATGGAGACCGACGCGAGGCGCACCTGTGCTTGCAAGAGATCTTCCGGTATCTGCGTTCGGATGTCCTGGGCCATAGCACGCATGCCCAGACCCCCATCGACCCGCTCGACATCATTCATCACTTCGCCGACGATCCCCGCTTCGACAGCCGCTATCGTGAGCACAACATCACCAGCATGATTGCAGAGATTGAGGACCGGCGGCAACGCAATGAGGTGGCGTCGTGACCAAGCTTTCCGATCTCTCCCAGCGAAGCGGATGGACGATTCCGAGGTCCGTTTGAGCTGCGACGCCCTCGCTGCGGAATTCGACGAAAGCCGCGGCCTTTCAGTTTACGCGCTGTTCGCTGGTCAGCCACGACATGCGAACAGCCGTCGTCTCTGGCGGCACGTGCCTGAAGGTCATCAGGCCGTTGCCCCCTATTCTGGCCCCTTCTTCCGCTGGCGCACACGGGCGACCGCCGCGCGGCTCGCCAGCAGCCGTTCTCCGTAGCGGGCGGGCATCCGTGGGTTCTTCCAAGCCCCGGCGTTCATCATGCCAAGAAGATCCTCGCCGGCGGCCAACAGGTCCTGGGCGGCACCGACACGGGTGGAGTGGGCGGAGTAGCCCTTGGTCATCAGCCCGATCTCGCTGGCGCGACGCTGAATGATCCGGGCTAGAGTGTCTGCCTTGGGGTCGGACCCGACGGCGCATGGCGCGCGCGCCCGTGCGTTCCCCAGGCTCCCCATGGATGTCTCCCCACCCCGGCCCTTCCGCGCGTAGCGGGGGGAGGGCCGGGGCGGGGCATGAGCCGCCGTTTGTGGCGGTGCAAAGCTCTGGCCGCAGCGCGATCAGACGATCAGGCCCGGCTTGCCCTTGTTCGCCGCCGCGGCGCGGTCGATGCCCTCCTGGATCTTGCGCGCGGCTTCGTTCTCGTCGCCCCAGCGCAGGATCTTGACCCACTTGCCCTTCTCCAGATCCTTGTAGTGCTGGAAGAAATGGGCGATCTGCTCGGTCGTGATCTCGGGCAGATCCTTGTAGGACTTCACGTCGTTGTAGAAGGGGTGCAGCTTGTCGACCGGCACCGCCAGAAGCTTCTCATCCTCGCCACCCTCGTCCTCCATGTAGAGGACTCCGATCGGGCGCGAGCGCAGGACGGCGCCGGGGATGACCGAATGGCGGCCGACCACGCAGACGTCGACCGGGTCGCCGTCGCCGGACAGGGTGTGCGGGATGAAGCCGTAGTTGCAGGGGTAGTACATGGCGGTGTGCAGGAAGCGGTCGACGAACATCGCGCCCGATTCCTTGTCGATCTCGTACTTCACCGGTTCACCGCGCAACGGGATCTCGATGACCACGTTCACGTCCCACGGGGCGTTCTTGCCGACCGCAAGCTTGCTGAGATCCATGGAAACTATCCTTCAACTGCATAAGCGGGGTGCGCGCGAATGGGGACGCCGGCGATACCACCCGACGCCGCGCGGGGGCGGAGTTTAGGCGGAAGCGTGCATAAGTCAAAGGCGCTTGCGCAGGTGCGGCAAAGCGAACAGCCTCTCCCCATGACCCGTGCCTTTCTTCTCCTGCTTCTCCCGGTCCTGGCCATCCCGGCCCCGCCCGCCGTCGCCGGCGACGGGACCCGATCGGCCCACGGGATCGCCATGCACGGCGACCTGAAATACCCGCCGGGCTTCGCCCATTTCGACTATGCCAACCCCGACGCCCCGAAAGGGGGCACTTTGCGCCAGGCGGTCACCGGAAGCTTCGACACGCTGAATCCGCACGTGGTGCAGGGGGTTCCCGCCCTGGGACTCAATTTCGTATTCGAAACAATGCTGGCCCGGTCCTGGGACGAGCCCTTCTCCCTGTACGGGCTGCTGGCGGAGGGGCTGGAGGTTCCGGAGGACCGGAGCGGCGCCACCTTCCACCTCGACCCGGCCGCGCGCTGGCAGGACGGCACCCCGGTCACCGCCGCCGACGTGCTGTTCTCGCTGGAGGTGCAGCGGGAGCACGGCACGCCCAACCGCCGCCGGTTCTACGCCCGGGTGGCGGCCGAGGCCCCGGACGAGCGCACCGTCCGCTTCACCTTCGCCGCCGGCCCCGACGGCGTGCGCGACCGCGAGATGCCGCTGCTGATGGGGCTCATGCCCATCCATTGCAAAGCCTGGTGGGCGGGCCGGGCGTTCGAGCGCACGACGCTCGACCCGCCGCTCGGCAGCGGCCCCTACCGGATCGCCCGGGTCGACGCCGGCCGCCGCATCGTCTACCGGCGCGACCCCGCCTATTGGGGCCGCGACCGGCCGGTCCGGCGCGGCCTGTTCAACATCGACACGCTGGACTTCACCTATTACCGCGACGCCGCGGTGGCGCGGGAGGCGTTCAAGGCCGGGCAGGGGGACCTGCGGCTGGAGACCGACCCCGGCGCCTGGGCCACCGGCTACGACGGGCCGGCGCTGCGCGACGGCCGCATCGTCCTGGAGGAGCTGGCGCACCGGCGCCCGGAGTTCGCGCGCGGCCTGATCTTCAACACCCGCCGCCCCCTCTTCCAGGACCGCCGGGTCCGCGAGGCGCTGGGCCTCGCCACCGACTTCGCCTGGATCAACCGGACGCTGTTCCACGGCGCGCTGGTCCGCACGCGCAGCTATTATCCCAACTCCGAGCTGGCCGCCGAGGGACTTCCCGGCCCGCGGGAGCGGGCGCTGCTGGAGCCCTGGCGCGACCGCCTGCCGGCGGCCCTGTTCGAGCGGCCCTTCGCCCTGCCGGAGACCGACGGCAGCGGCCCCGCCGGTGCCCGCGCCAACCGGCGCGAGGCGTTGCGCCTGCTCGGCGAGGCCGGCTGGCGCTTGCGCGACGGCCGGCTGGCCGACGCGGCGGGGCGGCCCTTCGCCTTCGAAATCCTGCTCGGCGACCCGTCCGACGAGCGGGTCGCGCTGGAGTTCGCCCGTTCGCTGGAACGGCTCGGCATCGTTGCCGGTGTCCGCCTGGTGGACAGCGCGCAGTACCAGGCGCGGCTCGACGGTTTCGATTTCGACATGACGCTGCGCTGGTGGGTCTCCTCGCTGTCGCCGGGCAACGAGCAGCTCTATTACTTCGGCTCGGCCGCCGCCGGCGAGCCGGGCAGCCGCAACTACGCCGGCATCCGCGACCCGGTGGTGGACGCGCTCGCCGCCTCCATCGCCGAGGCGCCGAGCCGGGACGAGCTGGTGGCGCGGGTGCGGGCGCTCGACCGCGTGCTGCTGTGGGGGCACTACATGGTGCCGCTGTTCCACAGCCCGGTGGACCGCGTGGCCCGCTGGTCCTGGCTGAAGCGGCCGGCGGTGACGCCGCTCTACGGCCCGCCGCCGGAGGCGTGGTGGGTGCAGCCGCCGTGACGGTGCCGGCGGGCGGGGCCGCGCCGTCACGCCCGCGCCCCGTGCGCGCGGAACGCCCGCACCACCAGATCGGCCACCGCGTCCAGGCCGGCGAAACGGTCGGTGTTGATGATCAGGTCGTACTGCAACGGGTCGTCGTTGGACAGCCGGAAGGTTTCCTTGAAGAAGCGGGCGCGGGCGGCGTTGACCCGCTGCACCTCGTCCAGAGCCGCCGCCACCTTGGCCGGGTCGTCGCCAGCCAGCCGGCGGGCGCACAGCTCGTCGGAACCGACGATGCGGACGCGGAAACGCAGGGCGCCGCGCAGCAGGAGATGCGCCCCGCGCCCGACGATGACGCCGCCGCGGAAGGCGATGGCGTTCACCACCCGGGTCAGCAGGCTCTGGTACTCGCTCAGCGGGTCGTGAAGGCCCATCAGGCTGGCGTAGAGGAACATGCCGGCGCGTTCCGGCGGCCGTTCGTCCAGGACCCGCATCAGGCCGGGGTCGGACCGGGCCTCCGCCACCACGGCGTCGAGGATCTCGCGGTCGAAGGCGTGGACGCCCAGCGCGTCGGCCACCAGGGAGGCGACGGCCTCGCCCCCCGCCCCGTGGCTGCGCGCGATGGTGACGACGGGCGGCGGCGGCGACGCGCCGGCGTGGGAACGCCGCGGCTGGAGCTGGTCGGTCCGGATGTAGGAGAGGAGGGCCTGGAGTTCGTCGCGGGACATGGCTTCCCCCGGGGCCGTTGTGGCTGCCCCCAGTGTCCGCGCGGGCCGTCCCGCCGGTCAAGCGCGCCCAAGGGGGAGGGACGGCCCGCCGCACCCCCTTTGCGGCGGGCCGCCTCTTCGTCCTTTGGCGCCTGCGCTCAGGACAGCTGGAGCGCGATGACGGCGAGCAGCGCGACGATGATCCAGACGGCGACGCGCTCGCCGCGCCGGCGGTCGACCCAGCGGTCGAGCGTGTAGCGGACCGTCTGCGGGTGCAGGCGCAGCCCGCCCTCGGCGATCTGGGTGACGGTCCGCTCGACCTCGCGCACCAGATGGGGCAGGCGGCGCACGGTGTAGACCGCCCCCTCCAGGTCGTCGAGGATCTGCGCCTCCGGCCCGCGGTTCTCGCGCATCCACTCCTCGATCAGCGGGCGCGCCAGCTCCCACATGTTGATGTTCGGGTTGAGGATGCGCCCCACCCCCTCGGCCGTCAGCATGCTCTTTTGCAGGAGGAGGAGCTGGGGCTGGGTCTCCATCTCGAACTGCTCGGTGACGGCGAACAGCTGGGCCAGCAGGCGGCCGACCGAGATCTCGTTGAGGGGCTTGTTCTGCAACGGCTCGCCGATGGCGCGGCAGGCCTGGGTGAAGACCTCGATCGACTGGTGGCGGGGCACGTAGCCCGCCTCGAAATGCACCAGCGCCACCCGGCGGTAGTCGCCGCTGAGGAAGCCGATGAGCATGTCGGCCAGATAGGTGCGGGTGGCCCGGTCGAGCCGGCCCATGATGCCGAAATCGACGGCGGTGATGTTGCCGTCCTGGTTGACGAACAGGTTGCCCGGGTGCAGGTCGGCGTGGAAGAAGCCGTCGCGGAACACCTGGTTGAAGAAGGAGGCCGAAGCCTTGGCCAGGATCTCGTCGCGGTTGAAGCCGGCAGCCTCGATGCGCTCCACCTCGTCCACCTTCAGGCCGCGGATGCGCTCCAGCGTCAGCACGCGGCGCGCGGTGCGGTCCCAGTCGATGGCCGGCACGTTGAAGGTCGGGTCGCCGCGGAAGTTGGCGCCCAGCTCCGAGGCGGCGGCGGCCTCCATCCGCAGCTCCATCTCCAGCCGGGAGGTGCGGGCGAAGGTGTCCACCACCTCGCGCAGGCGCAGGCGCTTCAGCTTGGGCAGGACGTATTCCGCCCACTCCGCCAGCCAGTAGAACAGGTCGATGTCGCGCTCGAAGGCGTGCTCGATGCCGGGGCGCAGCACCTTGACCGCGACCTCCCGGCCGTCGGCGGTCACCGCGAAATGGACCTGCGCGATGGAGGCGGCGGCGACCGGCTCGGCGTCGAAGCGCGCGAACAGCTCGGCGATGGGGCGGCCCAGCTCCTCCTCGATGATGGCGCGGGCCTTGGCGCCGGGAAAGGGGGGCAGCTTGTCCTGAAGCTCGGCGAGGTCGGCGGCCATCCGCTCGCCGACGAGGTCGGAGCGGGTGGACAGGAGCTGGCCCAGCTTGATGTAGGTCGGCCCCAGCTCGGCGAGCGCGCGGGCGAGGCGCTGGCCGACGCGGCCGGGCACCCGGCGGCCGGCGACGAGGCGCCACAGCATGGCGGCGCCGGGCGCCGTCTCCGGCAGCGTCTCCGGCACCGCGTTGTAGCGGGCCAGCGTGCGGCCGATGCCGAACAGGCGGACGAGGTTGCGGGCCGTGCGGAACACCACCGGTCAGATCCGCCAGCCGGAATGGATGGCCGCGACACCGCCCGTCAGGTTGCGCACGCGCACCGCGCCGAAGCCCGCCGCCTCGATCCGCCGGGCCAATGCGCCCTGATCGGGGAAGCGGCGGATGCTCTCCACCAGGTAGCGGTAGGACTCCTCGTCGCCCGCCACCAGCCGTCCCAGCCGGGGGAGGACCTGGAAGGAGTAGAGGTCGTAGGCGTCGCGCAGCAGCGGCAGGACGACGTGGCTGAACTCCAGGCAGAAGAACTTCCCGCCCGGCTTCAGCACGCGCCGCGCCTCGGCCAGCGCGGCGTCGATGCGCGTCACGTTGCGCAGGCCGAAGGCGATGGTGTAGGCGTCGACCGAGCGCGAGGCGAGGGGCAGCCGCTCGGCGTCGCCCACCGTCCAGTCCACGCCGGACAGGATGCCGCGGTCGAGGGCGCGGTCGCGCCCGACGCGGACCATCGCCTCGGTGATGTCGCAGACCACCGCCCGGCCGCCGCCCCGTTGCAGGAAGCGGAAGGCGACGTCGCCGGTGCCGCCGGCCACGTCGAGCAGGGTCATCTCCGCCCGCGGCGCCACCATCCCCATCAGCGTGTCCTTCCACAGCCGGTGGACGCCGCCCGACATCAGGTCGTTCATCAGGTCGTAGCGCCCGGCCACGCTGTCGAAGACGGCGCGCACGAGGCCCGACTTGGCGGCGGGGTCGACGGGGCGGAATCCGAACCAGTTGCCTTCGGCACCGGAGGTCGGGTTCGGGTCGGGGGGGGTGCGCTGCTCGGTCATGGCGCGCACCATAGCGCGCGCCCCAGCCTTGCGCCAGCCGGGCCGTGGCCACGGCCCCCGGGCTTTCCCCTTGCGCGGCGGCGCGCCGCACCCCACCCTGTCGCCATGCCCGAGCTTCCCGAAGTCGAGACCGTCTGCCGCGGCCTCGCCCCGCATCTGGAGGGCCGCACCCTGGTGCGGGTGCTGCAACGCCGGCCCGACCTGCGCCTGCCCTTCCCGCCGCGCTTTGCGGAACGGCTGACCGGCCGCCGGGTCCTGTCGGTCGGCCGCCGCGCCAAGTACATCCTGATGCGCTTCGACGACGGCACCGTGCTGATCGCGCATCTCGGCATGTCCGGCCGCATGACCGTCTCCGCCGGCCACCCGGCCGCCTACGGCGCGCACGACCATGTGGTGCTGGAGACCGACGCCGGCATGGTGGTCACCTTCAACGACGCGCGCCGATTCGGCCTGATGGACCTGACCGCCGCCGAGGCGCTGGCCGACCACCCGCTGCTGCGGGCGCTGGGGCCGGAGCCGCTCGGCAACGGCTTCTCCGGCCCGGTCCTGGCCGAGCGCCTCGCCGGGCGCATGACCAGCATCAAGGCGGCCCTGCTCGACCAGTCGGTGGTCGCCGGGCTCGGCAACATCTACGTGTCGGAGGCCCTGTTCCTCGCCCGCCTCAGCCCCCGGCGCCTCGCCGGCACGGTGGCCGGCGCCCGGGCGGAGCGGCTGGCCGCCGCCATCCGCCAGGTCCTCGACCGCGCCATCGAGGCCGGCGGGTCCTCCTTGCGCGACCATCGGCAGGCGTCGGGCGAACTCGGCTACTTCCAGCACCAGTTCGCGGTCTACGACCGCGAGGGCCAGCCCTGCCCGGGCTGCCGCTGCGACGCCGCCCGCACCGGCGGGATCCGGCGCATCGTGCAGGCCGGCCGCTCGACTTTCTATTGTCCGCAGCGCCAGCGCTGATATACGTGGAGGCCATGATGGCTCCACCGGCCTCCGCAAGGGCGGCGCTCGCCGCCCTCCTCCTCGCCGGCCCCGCGTTCGCGGGTCTGGCCGGACCGTCCTTGCCCGCGAGGGCCGCCGAAACCGCCGGCTTCATGTCCGGGCTGGGCGACGTCCCGGTCATGCCGGGGCTGGCCCCGGCCGAAGAGGAGCCGCTGGTCTTCGACAAGCCGGGCGGACGCATCGCCCAGAGCGTGATGGCCGGCCGCGTGGACCGCAAGGCGGTGCTGGCCTTCTACAACCAGACCATGCCGCAGCTCGGCTGGGCGCGCATGGCGGACACCCGCTTCGTCCGCGAGGGCGAGGAGTTGCGGCTGGAGTTCGTCACCAGGGGAGCCGCCGCGCAGGCGGGCCGCACCACCGTGCGCTTCATCCTGACCCCGCGCTGACGCCCAAAACCAAACGCCCCCGCACGAGGGGCCGAACCATCGGGAGCTTGTCGTCACCATGCCGTACGAAACGATTCTCGTCGAAACCCGCGGCCCCGTCGGGCTGATCACGCTGCACCGCCCGAAGGCGCTGAACGCGTTGTCCGACCTGCTGGTGACCGAACTGGGCCAGGCGCTGGACGCGCTGGAGGCGGACGAGTCCGTCGGCGCCATCGTCGTCACCGGTTCGGAGAAGGCCTTCGCCGCCGGCGCCGACATCAAGGAGATGCAGGGCTTCTCCTACATGGACGTCTACAAGGGGAACTTCATCACCGCCAAGTGGGAGCGGCTGGCCAAGAGCCGCAAGCCGACCATCGCCGCGGTCGCCGGCTACGCGCTGGGCGGCGGCTGCGAGCTGGCCATGATGGCCGACTTCATCCTGGCCGCCGACACCGCCAAGTTCGGTCAGCCGGAGATCACCATCGGCACGATCCCGGGCGCCGGCGGCACCCAGCGCCTGACCCGCTTCGTCGGCAAGTCCAAGGCCATGGAGATGGTCCTGACCGGCCGCCTGATGGACGCCGCCGAGGCCGAGCGCGCCGGCCTGGTCAGCCGCGTCGTCCCGGCGGCCGAGCTGCTCGACGAGGCCCTCAAGGTGGCCGAGAAGATCGCCAAGCTGTCGCAGCCGGTCGTCGCCATGGCCAAGGAGGCGGTCAACGCCGCCTACGAGACGACGCTGGCCGAGGGCGTGCGCTTCGAGCGCCGCCTCTTCCATTCGACCTTCGCCACGGAAGACCAGAAGGAGGGCATGGCCGCCTTCGCCGAGAAGCGCCAGCCGGACTGGAAGAACCGCTGACAGCCGCCGCCGCCTCCCCCCTGCATCTTGCGGGGGAGGGGCTGGCCGGCATCAAGATTTCGTGTTGCTTGTCTTAAAACAAAACCATGTTGGTGCGTGCCTTGACTCCGGTCGGGGCGGGGCGTATAAGGCCCCCTCGCACTGGGACAGGCGTGTCGTCCGGAGTAGGGTTTTCATGGCCAATCATAAGTCTGCTGAAAAGCGCATTCGTCAAACCAAGCGTCGCACGGAAGTGAACCGGGCGCGCGTCAGCCGCATCCGCACCTTCGTCAAGAAGGTCGAGCTTGCCATCGGGTCCGGCGACAAGGCCGCCGCTGCCGAGGCGTTCAAGGCTGCCCAGCCGGAGCTGATGCGCGGCACGACCAAGGGCGTCATGCACCGCAACACGGTGGCCCGCAAGCTGTCGCGCCTGTCGGCCCGCATCAACGCCCTGTAAGTTTATTCGGCGTCATCAAGCCGCGCACCAGTCCTGGGCGCGGCTTTTTGCGTTGCCGGAAAAGACTTTGCGGCGCTGGAGAAGCGCTGCGGAGGGCGCCGCGGAACCCGGGGAATTTTCCCCGTTCGCTTTATGTCCCATTGCCAGGGCTTGGCTGCCTGATTAGACTTTCCCGTCCATAAGGGGTGGCGCGGCGATGTCGTTTCTCGATCGGGCGCCGCCCGTCAAAGGAATGGAGACATTCAAGGCTGCGGCGTGCCAAAAGAGCGTGAATCACCCGCGGTGCCTCGAATGGTCCTCTACTTAAAACTCGGTGTGGCGTCGGCGGGATTTACAATTTCGCCAAAAGGATGATGTCGTCGCCCAGTTTGGGGGCATCCACCGTTGGAGTCTTCCGGAGAGGAACATTTCACGGTGGCGGGGACTAATTTATGAGGCGAGCGAGCCCAGGGGCGCACGCCGCGGCGTGCGCCGGGTGAGTCCGGCAGGCGTCTCGGTGCCAAGGTTTCGGGCTGGGTCTGGCGGCGGGTGGTTCGCCCCGTGCTCCCGGCGGTCGTGGCCGCCAGGGGAAGGAGCGGGGAGTAGGGGAAGCATGTCGGTCGGCGTGTCGTTGGATCAACAGTGGGCCCGCATCCGGGGCCGCCTCAAGGACGAGGTGGGCGAGATCGCCTACCGCAGCTGGCTGCAGCCGCTTTCCGTCGCCGGCATCCGGGGGGGCGAGGTGCGCATCGTCGTGCCCACGCGCTTCATGCGCGACTGGGTGCTGACCCACTACGCGGACCGCATCCGCATGCTCTGGACGGGGGAGAACCCGGAGGTCCAGTCCATCGACGTGGTGGTCGCCTCCACCAGCGTGCCGCCGGCGCTGGCCGCCGACAACGACGACCTCGGCGGCGATTCCGCCGGCGACCCGGCGGCGACCGTGTTCCGCCCCGCCGCCCGCCCCTCGGCGCCGGCGACCTCCTACACCACCTCCTCCTACACCACCTCCTCCTACGCGGCGGCCCCGCCCTCCTTCGCCTCGGACGAGTCGCCGACGGCGGTCGCCTCGGTGCTGGAGGACCGCACCGACATCTCCGCCCCGCTCGACCCCCGCTTCACCTTCGAGAATTTCGTGGTGGGCAAGCCCAACGAGCTGGCGCACGCCGCCGCCCGCCGCGTCGCCGACGCCACCTCGGTCACCTTCAACCCGCTTTTCCTCTACGGCGGTGTCGGCCTCGGCAAGACCCACCTGATGCACGCCATCGCCTGGCAGATCCGCAGGAACGACCCGAACCGCAAGGTGATCTACCTGTCGGCGGAGAAGTTCATGTACCAGTTCATCCGCGCCCTGCGCTTCAAGGACAC
>JAEZHQ010000111.1 GCA_023416455.1 Pseudomonadota bacterium
CGCGAGGTGTGGGCGCGCTGCCACATCGCCGTGCTCGCCTCGCGCCGTGAGGGGCTGCCCAAGAGCCTCCTGGAGGCGGCGGCCTGCGGGCGCCCCCTGGTCGCCACCGACGTGCCGGGCTGCCGCGAGGTGGCGCGCGCCGGTGAGAACGCGCTGCTGGTCCCGCCCGACGACCCGGCCGCCCTGGCCGACGCGCTGGAGCGGCTGGCCCGCGACCCCGCGCTGCGCCGCCGCTTCGCCGAGGCCGGCCGGCGGCTGGTCGAATCCGACATGGCCGCCGACCGGGTGGGCGCGCGCACCGTGGAGCTGTACCGCACGCTGCTGGGCAATGTCCGGGCCGTGCCGGCCCCGATTGCGGAGGCGTCATGAGCGGCCTTCCCGCCCTGGCCGCGGCCGGCCTCGCGACGCTGCTCGTCACCGCCGCCCTGTCCTGGCTGCTGACCGGCCGGGTGCTCGACTACCTGCGCCGCCGGGCCATCCTGGACCACCCCAACGACCGCTCCAGCCACAGCGTCCCGACCCCCCGCGGCGGCGGCTGGGGCCTCATGCTGACCCTGCTGCCGGCCTGGGCGCTGCTCGGCGCCGCCACCGGGGAGGGCGGCCGGCTGGCGCCGGTCCTCGCCGGGGCGGCGGCGCTGATGGCGGTGTCCTGGCTCGACGACCGGCGCGGTCTCGGCGCGGGTCCGCGCTTCCTGACCCAGATCGCGGCGGTGGTCGTCGGCCTCGCCGCCCTGCCCGATGGCGCCCTGGTGTTCCAGGGCCTGCTGCCGGCCTGGGCCGACCGGCTGGCCGCCGGGATCGGCTGGCTGTGGTTCGTCAACCTCTTCAACTTCATGGACGGCATCGACGGGCTGGCCGGCAGCGAGGCCGCCAGCATCGGGGCCGGGCTGGCGCTGGTCGTCGCGGTCGCCGGGCTCGACCCGGCGCTCGGCCTGCTCGGGCTGGCCGCGGCCGGCGCGGCGCTGGGCTTCCTGGCCTGGAACTGGCACCCGGCCCGCCTCTTCATGGGCGACGTGGGCAGCGTGCCGCTGGGCTTCGCGCTCGGCTGGCTGCTGCTGGCGGTCGCCGCGGCCGGGCACTGGCCGGCCGCCCTGCTGGTGCCCGCCTACTTCCTGACCGACGCCACCGTCACGCTGCTGCGCCGCCTGGCCGCCGGAAAGAAGATCTGGCAGGCGCATCGCGAGCATTTCTACCAGAAGGCCACGCAGCGCGGGCTGGACCATGCCCAGGTCGTGCGCCTCGTCCTGCTGCTGAACGTTGCCCTGGCGGCGCTGGCGGCGGCCTCGGTGACGCTCGGCTGGACGGTGCTGCCGGCGGGCGGCGCGGCGGCGTGATGGCCGCGCACCCATCCCCCGTCCCCTCCCGCCCGGTTCCGGCGGGCAGCAGGAAAGGCGCGCCCTGATGCGGATCCTGGTCACCGGGGCCACCGGCTTCGTCGGGCGGGCGGTGGTGCCCCTGCTGGAGCAGCGCGGCCATGCCGTCCGCGCCGCGGTGCGGACCGCCGGCGCCGCCGTGCCCGGCAGCGCCGCCACCGTCGTCGTCGAGGACATCGGCCCCGCCACGGGCTGGAGCCACGCGCTGGAGGGAATCGACGCGGTGGTGCATCTGGCCGCCCGCGTCCACGTCATGCGCGACACGGCGAGCGACCCGCTGGCCGCCTTTCGCCGCGTCAACACCGCCGGCACCCGCGTCCTGGCCGAGGCCGCCGCCGCGGCCGGGGTCCGGCGCTTCGTCTATCTCAGCAGCGTCAAGGCCCTGGCCGACGAGAGCCGGCCGGAGCCGCTGGACGAGGCGACCGAGCCCGATCCCCATTCCCCTTACGGGATCTCCAAGCTGGAGGCCGAGCGGGCGCTGGCGGAGGTCGCCACCCGCAGCGGGCTGGAGGTCGTGGTGATCCGCCCGCCGCTGGTCTACGGCCCCGGTGTCGGCGGCAACTTCCGCCGGCTCCTCCAGGCGGTGGACCGCGGCCTGCCGCTGCCGCTGGGGACGCTCGACAACCGGCGCAGCCTGATCTACGTCGGCAACCTTGCCGACGCCGTTCTGGAATGCCTGACCCATCCGCGGGCCGCCGGGGGCCGCTTCCTGGTCCATGACGGCCGCCCGATGTCCACCGCGGAGCTGGTCCGCGCCATCGCCGACGCGATGGGCCGGCCGGCCCGGCTGCTGCCGGTGCCGCGCGCCGTTCTGGCGCTGGGCGCGCGGCTGACCGGGCAGCAGGCGACATTCGACCGCATCGCCGGCACGCTGGTGATAGATGACGGCGCGATCCGCCGGGCGCTGAACTGGCGTCCGCCCTATTACCCGGCGTACGGCTTGCGCGAGACCACCGAATGGTTCAAAGCTTGGCACGGTTGAGCGACTTTAAGGTTAAGGGCATGCGCATCCCGTCCCCGCGGGCCTTCCTCGTCTATCTGCACGACCTGGCCATGACCGGGGTCGCCTTCGTGGTGGCGCTTTATCTGCGCGTGGGCGCCCAAGCCTTCGACCAGTTCCGTGAAGCCCTGATCACCGGCCTGCCCATTCTGGTGCTGATCGCCGCCGTGATCTTCCGCCTGTCCGGCCTTTACCGCGGGATCTGGCGCTACGCTTCCGTCCCCGACCTGTGGCAGCTTCTCCGCGCCGTCTCGGTGGTGGTCCTGTGCTTCCTGCTGGTCATGTTCCTGCTGACGCGGCTGGAGGCCCTGCCCCGCTCGCTGCCGCTGATGCTGTGGTTCGTGCAGCTGGTCCTGCTGGGCGGCCCGCGCTTCGCCTACCGCCTGCTGAAGGACCGCCGCATCAGCCTCCAGGACGCGGGCGGCGCCGCGCCGCGCATCCCGGTGCTTCTGCTCGGCGTCGGCGATTCGGCGGAGCTGTTCATCCGCGCGCTCGACCAGAACGCCGGCGCCGCCTACCGGGTGGTCGGCATCCTCGACGAGAAGGACCGCCGGGTCGGCCACGCCATCCGCGGCGTCAAGGTGCTGGGCGGCCCCGGTGACCTGCCCCGGGTGGTGGAGATTCTGGAGCGGCGCGGCGAGCGTCCGCAGCGGCTGATCGTCACCAAGGGGCAGACCGAGATCCCCGGCGCCGTCCTGCGCGAGCTGCTCGACCAGGGCGAGGCGCTGGGCCTCGCCCTGTCGCGCCTGCCGAGCCTGATGGAGTTCAAGTCGGCGCTGGGCGAAGGCAAGATCGAGGTGCGCCCGATCGCGCTGGAGGACCTGCTGGGCCGCCCGCAGGCGGTCCTCAACCGCGGCGCCATCTCCGGGCTGGTCGCCGGGCGCCGCGTGCTGGTGAGCGGGGCCGGCGGCACCATCGGCAGCGAACTGGTGCGCCAGATCGCGGCGCTGGCCCCGGAGACCCTGGTCCTTCTCGATTCCGGGGAGTTCAACCTCTACAGCATCGAGATGGAGATCCGGGAGCGCTTCCCCGCCCTCGACCTCCACGCGGTGATCGCCGACGTGCGCGACCGCGACCGCATCCTCCGCCTGTTCCAGGAGCACCGGCCGGCCCTGGTGTTCCACGCCGCCGCGCTGAAGCATGTGCCGCTGGTCGAGGCCAACCCCTCGGAAGGGGCGCTGACCAACATCATCGGCACCCGCAACGTGGCCGACGCGGCACGGGCCGGCGGCTGCCAGGCGATGGTGCTGATCTCCACCGACAAGGCGATCCGCCCGACCAGCGTCATGGGCGCGACCAAGCGCTTCGCCGAATGCTACTGCCAGGCGCTCGACGTGCTGCCGCCGCGCGACGGGACGGAGACGGCGACCCGCTACATGACCGTGCGCTTCGGCAACGTGCTGGGCTCGTCGGGATCGGTGGTGCCGCTGTTCACCCGCCAGCTCGCCAGGGGCGGGCCGCTGACCGTCACCCACCCGGACATGCGCCGCTATTTCATGACGGTGCGCGAGGCGGTGGAGCTGGTGCTCCAGGCGTCGGCCCACGGCGTCACCCGCGCCGAGGAGCGCGGCAAGCTGCTGGTGCTCGACATGGGCGAACCGGTCAAGATCGTCGACCTCGCCCGCCAGATGATCCGGCTGGCCGGCTACCGGCCGGGCCAGGACATCCGCATCGAGTTCACCGGTCTGCGCCCCGGCGAGAAGCTGTTCGAGGAGATCATGACCGCCGCCGAGGCGCCGACGCGCACCGAGGCCGACGGGGTGTTCCTCGCGTCGCCGCGGATCATCGACTACGCGCTGATCAACCGGGCGGCGGGCGAGCTGGAGACGGCGGCGCGCGCCGGCGACGTCCGCCGGGTGACCGCCATCCTGTCCGCCATCGTCCCCGACTTCCGGGCCGAGCCGATGCCGCCGCAGGCCGGTGCCCAGGCCTGACCGGCGGGGCGATTTTATCGCCGCCACGGCGCTTTCCCCGCTTGCATCGCCCCCGGGGCTGTGGCATAACCCGCGCCACTTCAACGGCGGACCGCCCAGGGCGGCCACCGGCGAAGGACCGGAACGGACCTCCGGCGGCCTCCCAGGCGGGCCGGTCGACACCCGCAAAGGGCGGTTGACAACGGATGTCCGACACAGTAGAAGGCCGGTCCCGGCGCTGCCGTAGCTCAGTGGTAGAGCACTCCCTTGGTAAGGGAGAGGTCGAGAGTTCAATCCTCTCTGGCAGCACCATCCCCCCTTTTCAGCCCCCTTCCCCCGATACGGAACCGCGACGGACGATGTCCTCGACCGGCGGCAGGATCCCGCGGGCGGCTTCCGGAAGCGTGTCCGGGGATGCCGCGGCCACCCCTGAAGGCGGGCCGACGACGATGCGGCCGACCATGCCCGCTTCCTCGTGGGGGACGCAGAAGTAATCGTAGATTCCGGCCACCGTCAGCCGCAGCTCGAAGCTCTGCCCGGGAAGCAGATAATCGGAGGCCCACGGCTCCGCCCCCTCCGGGATGCGCGGCGGGTGGCCGGCGCGCCGAGCAGCACCAGGCCGGCGGTCCACCCGCCGGCCCGCAGCAGCCCACGCCGCGACATCATGCCAATTCGCCAGGCGCGATTCGTCGGCCTTGCCCACATGCCAGAGGACGACGTGGTAGTGGGGCTTCTCCACTCCCGGATGGCCGGCGTTGAAGACGAGGTCGACGTGGTCGATACACCCGCAAGACAACGCCCATGCCGGGCACGCCGGCAGGAATGCCGCTCACTCGGGGAGCGTCCTTCTGCGTCGGATACAAGCGGTCACGGAGGCGAATGCCGGACCACCGGAATGTCGAGCGCCTCCAGCAGTTCCACGTCGCTCCGCGCCTGGACGACTGCCGTGGTGATGCGGTCGAGGGTGTCCTGGTTGGCGTCCGCGAGCATCTTGTCGACCTCGTCCGTCACCTCGTAGGGGACGGCCTCAAGGACCTTCGCGAGCCGCTTGCGCTCGCCGTCCAGCTCCCCTTCCAAGTACACGCCCTTGAAGAAGGGGTTCTCCTTCAGTTCCTGCACCATCGGCATCGGAGCCTCCTTCATCACCGTCTCGGCCGGATTCCTCAGACCCGACAATACACCCAGCTACGCAATGGCATCGGCTCGCGCGTTGCCGTACAGGCGCCCCAGGCTCCCGACGAGCCGTCTGATCCGCTGCGGCTCGCCGCCGCCCCGACACAATACGCTCGGAAACCTTCGTCGGAACTGCTCGATTCAAGGACCGCATTACCTCACAGCGTGACTTGCACCCTCACGAACGCGCCCCTGCCGGGCGCGCAAAAAAGCCGGCGCCCCGAGGGGCGCCGGCTCGTCATCGGCCATCGCAGAGCGCGCAGCGCGTCAGGTTCCCTGGGGTTCCGGGTCCATGCCCCCGCTCTCCTTGGTGCCGGAGGTCGGCACCGAAGCGCGGCGGCCCGAGCTGGGCTGCTTGGGCGGAGCGGCCGGGAGGCCCTCCTTGTCGTCGTCGCGGATCAGCGGCTCGCCGCGCAGCAGGCGCTGGATGTCCTCACCGCTCAGCGTCTCGTACTCCAGCAGGCCCTTGGCGATGCTGTGGAGCTGGTCGATGTTCTCGGTCAGGATCCGGCGCGCCTCGCCGTAGGCTTCGTCGACGATGCGGCGGATTTCCTCGTCCACCGTGCGGGCGGTGGCGTCGGACATGTTCTTGTGCTGGGTGACGGAGTGGCCGAGGAAGACCTCCTGCGTCGGCTCGCCGTACAGCAGCGGCCCCAGCTTGTCGCTCATGCCCCATTCGGTGACCATGCGCCGCGCCATGTCGGTCGCCATCTTGATGTCGCCCGAAGCGCCGGTGGTGACGCGGTCGCGGCCGAAGATCAGCTCCTCCGCGATGCGGCCGCCCATGGCGACGCGCAGGTCGGCCAGCAGCTTGGCCTGGGACAGCGAGATGCGGTCGCCCTCGGGCAGGCGCATCACCATGCCCAGCGCGCGGCCGCGCGGAATGATGGTGGCCTTGTGCACGGGGTCGCTGTCCGGCTGGTGGATGGCGACGATGGCGTGGCCGGCCTCGTGGTAGGCGGTCAGCTTCTTCTCGTCCTCGGTCATGACCATGGAGCGGCGCTCGGCCCCCATCATGACCTTGTCCTTGGCGGCCTCGAACTCGCCCATGCCGACCACGCGCTTGCCGATGCGGGCGGCCAGCAGGGCGGCCTCGTTGACCAGATTGGCGAGGTCGGCGCCCGAGAAGCCCGGCGTCCCGCGGGCGATGATCTTGGCGTCCACGTCGGGGGCCAGCGGCACCTTGCGCATGTGGACCTTCAGGATCTTCTCGCGGCCCAGCACGTCGGGGTTGGGCACGACGACCTG
>JAEZHQ010000606.1 GCA_023416455.1 Pseudomonadota bacterium
GGTGTCCGCCCCGTGACCGGCCGCCCCGCCCGGCGGCGGCCTCGCGTCGGCGCTTCCGGTCCGGCCCACCGCCGCGCTTCCTGAACGACCCGGCCTGACGGCGGCCCTGATATCAATGCAGCGTGCCGTCGGGGCGGTGCCGGCCGGCCGGCGGTCCAGCCCCGCTGTCGTTCCCGGCCGCCTGTCCGGCGGCGTTGTTCCCGGCCGCCTGTCCGGCGGCGTCGAGCATGGCTTCCGCCTGCCGGCGCACGGCGGCGGCGCGGGCGCGGTCCCGCGGGTCTGGGCTCCGGGTCTCGACGAGGTCGGCGGCCTGTTCGGCAAGGTCGAGCGTCTCGACCACCTCCTCCATCGCCTCCTCCAGGGCGTCCACGTCGACCTCCGGGGTTCCTGCGGCCGGGGCGGCCGTCCTGTCGCTCATCGCTGCTCTCCCGTCGTCGCGGCCGGCCCGGTCGCGCCGGGGCCGGGCCATCGGATCCAGCCAACAGGACCGGCCGTTGCCCGTTCCCGTGTGGGGGAATCTTCGCAAGGAACGGGGAATAGTTTTGTGCGATGCACGTTCGTCCGGATGTCCGGTGGCACACGCCACCTTCCTTCCAGGCTTGCGAACTCCCCCATGAGCAACCCGAAGCGTTCGATGCGATCCGCGGCCATCGCCGCCGCCATGCTGGCCGTGACCGCCGGTCACGCATCCTTCTGGTCCCTGCGCAACGCACCGACGCCCGTGGAGGCGGAGCCCGGACGAATCGCGTCCGTGTCCTATTCGCCGTCGGGCCGCTCCTACGACCCCAACGAGGCGCCCGACATCCCGCTGGCCGAGCTGGAAAAGGACATGATCGCCATCGCCGGATTCGCCGACGGCGTGCGCACCTACTCCACGCTCGGCGCCCAGGGCCAGGTCCCGGCCATCGCGGCCCGCCACGGCCTGGACGTCGCGCTCGGCGTCTGGCTCAGCGACGACATGGCCCGCAACGAGCGCGAGGTCGCGCGCGCCATCACGCTGGCCCGGACGGTGCGCGGCGTCACCCGCATCGTCGTCGGCAACGAGACTCTGCTGCGCGGCGAGCTGACCGACTCCGAGCTGGCCGGCTACGTCCGGCGCGTCCGCGCCGCCGTCCCCCGCCACATCAAGGTCGGCACCGCCGACGTGTGGTCGGAGATGGTCAAGGCCACGGAAACGGTGAAGGCTTCCGACGACATGGGCGTCCACGTCCTGCCCTACTGGGAGGGCGTGCCGGCCGCGCAGGCGCTGACCTGGATCCGCGATCGGCTGGACACCGTGCGCAAGGCGCATCCGGGAACCCCGCTCTACATCGGCGAGGTCGGCTGGCCGTCGGGCGGCGAGAACTTCCACGACGCCTACCCGTCGATCGCGGCCCAGGCGTCGATCGTCCGCAACTTCGCGACGGAGGCCGGCATGCTCGGCCTCGATTACAACGTGGTCGAGGCGTTCGACGGCGTCTGGAAGTCCACCATCGAAGGCTCGCCGGGGCCGACCTGGGGCGTGCTCGACGCCGACCGCGCGCCGAAATGGCCGCTGGCCGGCGCGGTGCCGGCCCCCTACGGCGACCGCGTGGGCGCCGGCGTGGCGATCGGCCTCGGGCTCGCCCTGTCGGTCTTCGCCGCCCTGCGCCGCCGCACCGGCCTGCGCTACGCGCTGGCCGCCTCGGTGGGCGCCAACGTCATCGGCTTCGGGGTCGGCTCGGCGGTCGCCGGGGCCTATGGCGAGTATCTGACCTTCGGCGCCGCCGCCACCTGGGGTTCGGCCTTCCTGCTGGGCGCGCTGATGATGGGCGTGGCCTTCGCCGACCTGACCGAGGTGGCGCGCCGCCTGTTCACCGGCCGGGCGCCCGCCCTGCTGCCGCGCCGCCCGGCGGAGCCCGGCCACCGGCCCATGGTCTCCGTCCACGTCGCCGCCTGCCGCGAACGGCCCGAGGTGCTGGGCGCCACGCTGACCGCGCTGTCGCGGCTGGACTACCCGGACTACGAGGTCGTCGTCCTCATCAACAACACCGAGGAGGAGGCGCTGGTCCGCCCGGTGGAGGAGCTGTGCCGGCAGCTCGGCCCCCGCTTCAAGTTCCACTGGTACAGGTCGATCGCCGGCTTCAAGGCGGGCGCGCTCAACGCCGCGCTGCGCCACACCGACCCGGCGGCCGAGATCGTCGCCGTGCTCGACGCCGACTACACGGTGGCGCCGGACTGGCTGAGCCGGCTGGCCCCGGCCTTCGCCGACCCGGCGGTGGGCATCGTCCAGGCCCCGCAGGAGCACCGCGACGGCCATGAATCGGCGCTGAAGGCGGCCATGACCGCGGAGTACCGTCCCTTCTTCGACGTCGGCATGCAGGAGGGGCTGACCAGCCAGGCCTTCATTTGCCACGGCACAATGATCATGCTGCGCCGCGCTGCCATGGAGCGGGTCGGCGGCTGGTCGGAGGCGGGCATCTGCGAGGACACCGAACTCGGCATCCGCATCCTGGCGGCCGGCTACCGCGCTGCCTACACCGACGAGCGGCTGGGCCAGGGGCTCGCCCCGGACAACTTCATGCAGTTCCGCAAGCAGCGCGACCGCTGGGTGTTCGGCTCCACGCAGATCCTGCGCGCCCACTGGCGCAAGTTCCTGCCGGGCGCCGGCGAGCTGTCGGCGCGCCAGAAGCTCGGTTACCTGGCGAACTGGGCGCGCTGGTGGTCGGACGCGGTCGGCCTGTTCGCCGCCGCCGCCGCGGTGACCTGGACCTTCGCGTCGCTGGTCCTGCCGCTGCACCTGCCGCCGGTGGAGGCCACCGCCGCCGTGCTCGGCGCGCTGGTCCTGCGCGCCGCCTCCAGCCTGCTGGCCTCCCGCTACGCCTCGGGCAACGGCTGGAAGGACAGCGTCGGCGCCTGCGCCGTCGGCATGGCGCTGTCCACCACGGTCGCCCTGGCCGCGCTGCGCGGCGTGGTCCGCAAGCGCGACGCCTTCCGCGTCACCGCCAAGGGCGGCAAGCGCGCCCCCGGCCGCTTCTGCGCCAAGCCGGAGGCGATGCTGGCGGGCGCCCTGCTCGCCGCCTCCGCCACCGCTGCGCTGGCCAACCCGCTGGGCACCCTGGCCCTGGAGCTGTGGTCGATCCTGCTGGCGGCCATGGCCGTGCCCAACCTGATGGCGGTCGGCTTCGCGGTCGGCGACATGCTGCCGGCCCGCGCCCCGCGCGCCGTGGAGGCGCCGGC
>JAEZHQ010000211.1 GCA_023416455.1 Pseudomonadota bacterium
CCATTCAGCGCTGAGCGGGGTCCGGCCGCTCGCCGGGACGCCACAGCCAGGCGGCTCCGCGCACGCCGCTGGAATCGCCGTGCCGGGCGCGGCGCACCGGCGTGTCGACCCGGTCGGAGAAGACCCAGCGCCCGATCGCCGGCGGCAGCATCGGGTAGAGGGCGTCGATGTTGGACAGGCCGCCGCCCAGCACGATCACGTCGGGGTCGAGAAGATTGACGACGGTGGCGAGGCCGCGTCCCAGCCGGTCAGCCAGCCGGCCGAGGGTGGCGGCGGCGGCGGCGTCGCCGGCCGCTGCCCGCGCCGCCACGGCACCGGCCTCCAGCGCCTCGCCGGTCGCGGCCCGGTGATCGGCGGCCACCGCCGGTCCGGACACGAAGGTCTCCAGGCAGCCGTGCTTGCCGCAGTAGCAGGGCGGACCCGGCCGCTCGGCATCGGTCGGCCAGGGCAGGGGGTTGTGGCCCCACTCGCCCCCGACGGCGTTGCGCCCGGACAGCAGGCGGCCGTCGACCACGATGCCGGCGCCGCAGCCGGTGCCGAGGATGGCCGCGAAGACGACGCCGCAGCCGGCGCCGGCCCCGTCCGCCGCTTCCGACAGGGCGAGGCAGTTGGCGTCGTTCTCCACCCGGATCGGCCGCCCGAGCGCGGCGGCGAGGTCGCGGTCGAAGGGCCGGCCGTTCAGCCAGGTGGAGTTGGCGTTCCTGACCAGCCCGGTCGCCGGCGAGACCATGCCGGGAAGGCCGACCCCGACGCTGGCGGACCCGCCGCCCGCCTCCTTCTCCAGCCCGGTGACGAGATCGACGATCGTGCGCAGCGTGGCGGCATAGTCCCCGCGCGGCGAAGGGACGCGCCGCCGGGCGATCGGGTTGCCGTCACGGTCGAGCACGATCCCTTCGGTCTTGGTGCCGCCGAGGTCGATGCCGATGCGCATCATGCGTGGCTTGCCCCCTGTTGGCCGGCCGGCGCCACCGCCGGCCGGCCACCAATACTCGGAAAGGCCGCCGCCGTTCAACCGAAGCAACCGTCGGCATAAATGCCATAGTGCCCGGGCAAATCGCCCGGCCGGGGGCGATATGGGTTGACCGACCCTTAGGATCTTGTAGAACCACCCGACGTACTTGGCGGGATTGAAAGATTTCGCCGGGCAACTCGAACCATCGGAGCCGGACCAACGATGATTCGCCAGAACGCCGCTTATCGCTTCTCTTCGCTGCCCCGGTGCCGCTTGGTCGTTGTCGGCCTCGCCGCGCTGCTCGTCGGCACGGCCGTTCCGGCCCTCGCGGCCACCGCCGCCAAGGACCCGGCCAAGCCGGCCGTCGCAAAGGCGGCGCCGGCCAAGGCGTCCGTGGCGAAGCCGGCCTCTTCCGCCGGCCGGCCGCAGGCCTGCTACAGCCGGGCGGAGCACGCGGCCGAGCAGACCATCCGGATGCACACCGAGATGATGGTGGTCGGCCTGACCTGCCAGCAGGTCATGCCCGACAAGAAGCCGTTCAACCTGTACCACGACTTCACGGTCAAGAACCGCGCCCTGATCTCCAACTCGGAAGCGGCGCTGATCGACCATTTCCGCAAGCGGGGCGGCGGCAACCCGACCCGGCAGTTCGACATGTACCGCACCGAGCTGGCGAACGAGGTCAGCCGCCGCGCCGCGGTGATCGGCACGCCGCTCTACTGCTCCACCTTCGTGGACCGCTCCAAGGCGGCCACCGAACTGACCGCCGCGGACATCCGCACCCTGACCGCGGACGAGAAGAACGCCGGGCTGATGCATCTGTCGGCCAAGCCGCTGTGCGACGTGCAGGTGGTCAGCACGCCGGACGTCAGCGTCGACGTCGCCCAGGCCCCGGCCTCGCGCGCAACCCCGGCGAAGGCCACCGCCAAGGCCCCGGTCAAGCCGAAGGATAACGCCAAGATCCAGACGGTGTCCGCCAAGCGCTGACGAGCGGACCTGTTCCCGGCGACGCTCCGGCTCCGCTGGCCGGGCGCAACAAAACCCTCTCCGTCCGACCGGAGAGGGTTTTTTTATGACCGCGGGTCCGCGCGATGGTTGCTTTTGCAATGCAACACTGTTGGCGCGACAAGAAGCGGCGTTGCAAATTCGCGGGAAATTGGTACTACCGGACCAGGAGTGGGGCTTTACCCTCTTGCCCTGCCCAAACCGGGTGGTCTAACGTTCTTACCAGACAACAATGATTGCCCAACGCTTGATCGTACGGGCAAGCCAGTTCAGGGAGTGGCTGTTCACGTGACCGGTGTACCGAGCGTGCCCGTCCCGCTCGCCCATGCTTGCGCGAAACGCTGAGGCGAGGTGACGCAATGGAATATTTTCTTCAACAATTGATCAATGGTCTGTCGCTTGGCGCCATCTATGGTTTGATTGCGATCGGCTATACGATGGTGTACGGCATCATCGGCATGATCAATTTCGCCCATGGCGAGATCTACATGATCGGCGCTTTTGTCGCCTTGATCACATTTCTGACGCTGGGGAGCCTGGGAATCACCTGGGTGCCGCTGGCGTTGCTCGTTATGCTGGTGTCGGCGATGCTGTTCACCGCCGTCTACGGCTGGACCGTGGAGCGGGTCGCCTACCGGCCGTTGCGCAACTCGCCGCGCCTGGCGCCGCTGATCTCGGCGATCGGCATGTCGATCTTCCTCCAGAACTACGTGCAGATCCTGCAAGGCGCGCGCAGCAAGCCGTTGCAGCCGATCCTGCCCGGCAACCTGTCGCTGATGGACGGGGCGGTGTCGGTCAGCTACGTGCGGCTGGCGACCATCGTGATCACGGTGGCGCTGATGTACGGCTTCACCCAGCTCATCACCCGCACCGAACTCGGCCGCGCGCAGCGTGCCTGCGAGCAGGACAAGACCATGGCCGGCCTGCTCGGCGTCAACGTCGACCGGGTCATCTCGCTGACCTTCGTCATGGGCGCGTCGCTGGCCGCCGTGGCGGGCATGATGGTGCTGCTGATCTACGGCGTCATCGATTTCTACATCGGCTTCCTGGCCGGCGTGAAGGCCTTCACCGCCGCGGTGCTGGGCGGCATCGGCTCGCTGCCGGGCGCCATGCTCGGGGGCGTGGTCATCGGCCTCATCGAGGCCTTCTGGTCGGGTTACATGGGAAGCGAATGGAAGGACGTCGCCACTTTCACCATTCTCGTCCTCGTCCTGATCTTCCGCCCGACCGGCCTGCTCGGCCGACCGGAAATCGAGAAGGTATAAGGCCATGACCGCGATTTCCGTATCGTCGCCGCGGTCCGTCGCCTGGCCCGCGATCCTCAAGGAGGCGGCGCTCACCGCCTTCGTCGCCCTTCTCCTGACGGTGCCGCTGGTCGGCCTGCGCACGGTCGACCGCCCCACCGGCCTCGGGCTGGAAACCCGCTGGGACGAGGTCGCCGCGGCCGTCGGGCTGGTCTTCCTCGGCCGGCTCGGCATCTGCCTGATCCGCGAGGGTCAGGCGATGGTCGTGCTGGCGCTGGCGCTCGCCGCCGCCGCCGCCGGGCTCGTCATCAACATGCCGACTGAGACGCTGCGGGTCATCCTGATCGCCGGCGGGCTGATCGTCGCCATCCGCGCCGCGGTGGCGGTGCGCAGCGGCCGCTCGAAACTGACCCTGGCCGAGCGCGACAAGCGCATGGACCGCATCGCCGCCAAGGTGCAGGAAGCCTCGCGCTGGCTGGGTCCCATCGGCGTGGTTCTGGCCCTGGTCTTCCCGCTGACCCCGTTCGCCGACCGCCAGCTCCTCGATCTCGGCATCCTGCTGCTGACCTACGTCATGCTGGGCTGGGGGCTGAACATCGTGGTCGGCCTGGCCGGCCTGCTCGACCTCGGCTATGTGGCCTTCTATGCGGTGGGGGCTTATTCCTACGCGCTTCTGGCCCACTACTTCGGCCTCAGCTTCTGGCTCTGCCTGCCGCTGGCCGGCCTGCTCGCCGCCTTCTCCGGCGTGCTGCTCGGGTTCCCGGTGCTGCGCCTGCGCGGCGATTACTTCGCCATCGTGACGCTCGGCTTCGGCGAGATCATCCGCATCATCCTGGTCAACTGGTACCAGTTCACCGGCGGCCCCAACGGAATCTCCGGCATCCCGCGCCCCAGCTTCTTCGGGCTGGCCGACTTCACCCGCAACCCGTCCGACGGCACGATGGCCTTCCACGAGATGTTCGGGCTTGAGTTCAGCGCGCTTCACCGGATCATCTTCCTCTATTACCTGATCCTGGTCCTGGCGCTGATCGTCAACCTGTTCACCCTGCGCATCCGCAAGCTGCCGCTCGGCCGGGCCTGGGAGGCGCTGCGCGAGGACGACATCGCCTGCGCCTCGCTCGGCATCAACCGCACCAACATGAAGCTGGCCGCCTTCGCCATCGCGGCGATGTTCGGCGGCTTCGCCGGCTCCTTCTTCGCCACCCGCCAGGGATTCATCAGCCCGGAGAGCTTCACCTTCATCGAATCGGCGATCATCCTGGCCATCGTCGTGCTCGGCGGCATGGGCAGCCAGATCGGCGTCGTGGTGGCGACGCTGCTGGTCATCGGCCTGCCGGAGGCCTTCCGCGAACTGGCCGACTACCGCATGCTGGCCTTCGGCATGGGCATGGTCCTGATCATGCTGTGGCGCCCGCGCGGCCTGCTCGCCCACCGCGATCCGACCATCCGCCTGCACGGACGCGGCGGCGGCGGGCCGGCGGCCGGGACGGCGGCGGCCGGCGGCGAGGGCATCGCCGGTGGGAGGGCCGCGTCATGACGGACACATCCATGGCCACGGCATCCACGGGCACCAAGCCGCTCCTGACGGTCGAGCACCTCACCATGCGCTTCGGCGGGCTGGTGGCGGTCAACGACGTTTCCTTCTTCGCCCGCCAGGGCGACATCACCGCGATCATCGGCCCGAACGGCGCCGGCAAGACGACGCTGTTCAACTGCATCACCGGCTTCTACACGCCGACCGTAGGGCGGCTGACCCTGCGCCATCCCGACGGCAAGGAGTTCCTGCTGGAGCGGATGCCGGGCTACCGCATCTCGCAGAAGGCCAGCGTCGCCCGCACCTTCCAGAACATCCGCCTGTTCGGGGGCATGAGCGTCCTGGAGAACCTGATCGTCGCCCAGCACAACAAGCTGATCCGCGCCTCGGGCTTCTCCATCGCCGGCCTGCTCGGCCTGCCCACCTACGTCAAGGCGGAGCGCGAGGCCGTCGACCTGGCGAAATACTGGCTCGACCGCGTCCGGCTGCTCGACTTCGCCGACTGGCAGGCGGGCAACCTGCCCTACGGCGCCCAGCGCCGGCTGGAGATCGCGCGGGCCATGTGCACCGAGCCGGTGCTGCTGTGCCTGGACGAGCCGGCCGCCGGCCTGAACCCGCGGGAGTCCGGGGAGCTGGCCGAGATCCTCACCTTCATCCGGGACGGCCACAAGACGGGCGTGCTTCTCATCGAGCATGACATGAGCGTGGTGATGCGCATTTCCGATCACGTCGTGGTGCTCGACTACGGGCGCAAGATTTCCGACGGCGACCCGGATTTCGTGAAGAACGACCCGGCGGTGATCCGCGCCTACCTCGGCGAGGAGGAGAGCGAGGAGTTGCCGCCGGAGGTCGCGGCCGATCTGCCGGACGTCGCCCGGCGCGCCGAAGAGGGGGCCTGAGCCATGCTGAAGGTATCGGGCGTCCACACCTTCTACGGCGCCATCGAGGCGCTGAAGGGGATCGACATCGAGATCGGGGCGGGCGAGATCGTCTCGCTGATCGGCGCCAACGGCGCCGGCAAGTCCACGCTTCTCATGACCATCTGCGGCAACCCGCGCGCCCGCATGGGGCGGGTCTTCTTCGAGGGGGAGGACATCACCGACCTGCCCACCTACGAGATCGTCCGCCGCGGCATCGCGCAAAGCCCGGAGGGTCGGCGCATCTTCCCGCGCATGAGCGTGCTGGAAAACCTCCAGATGGGGTCCATCACCGCCAGGCCGGGCAGCTTCGCCACCGAGCTGGAGCGCGTGCTGGCCCTGTTCCCACGCCTCAAGGAGCGCATCGGCCAGCGCGCCGGAACCATGTCGGGCGGCGAGCAGCAGATGCTGGCGATCGGCCGGGCGCTGATGAGCCAGCCGCGCCTGCTGCTGCTGGACGAACCGTCGCTGGGGCTGGCCCCGCTGGTGGTCAAGCAGATCTTCCAGGCGGTGAAGGACATCAACCGCGAGCAGAAGATGACGGTCTTCATGGTCGAGCAGAACGCCTACCACGCGCTGAAGCTGGCCCACCGCGGCTACGTCATGGTGAACGGCAACGTCACCATGACCGGCACCGGGGCCGAGCTTCTGGCAAACGAGGAGGTCCGCTCGGCCTATCTGGAGGGAGGTCACTGATGGACGGGTTTCTCGGATCGTCGCCGGCCGTCTTCTTCGGCCTGACCGTCCTGGTGTTCGGGGGGTGCGGCGTGCTGACCGGGCAAGCCCTGGCCGAGGGCTGGCGGCCGCCGGGGGTGGCCTGCGGCTACGCGCTGCTCCTCGGGCTCGGCGACCGCTTCCTGGTGTGGGGCCTGTTCGGCGGCGAGTTGCTGTCGCTTTACGGCTTCGTGGTGCACACGCTGGTGATCGGTGCGATCACGCTGACCGCCTACCGGATATCGGTGGCCCGGCGCATGGTCTCGCAGTATCCGTGGCTGTACGAGCGCGCCGGTCCCTTCGGCTGGCGGGAGCGGGTCGGGGTGCGATTCGCCGATTGATGCCGGGTCCGGCGGCGGCCGCGCGGTCCGGTCCCCGGGCAAGCCGCCCGCCCGGTGTCCGATGGTTCGGAAAGGGATCGGCAACCGGTCGGTCCTTTACCGGGAATGGTAGGAAAGGGATGGCCGGGCCGCTCTGACGGATTAGGCGGTCCGGTGAAACTGTCGCAGTCCGCGACAGTCGAGGTATAGTAGAAATCCTCCAACGCCGGGTGCGGCCTCCCTTCGGGGGCGACCGGCGGGCAGGCCCCGCGGGGGTCACGACGACTCGTAACAGGGAGCAAACAAAACCATGAAATTCAAGCTTTCCCTCCTCGCCGCCGTGGCGGCGACCGCGCTCACCGCCACGGCCGCCAAGGCCGACATCGCGGTGGCCACCGCGGGTCCGATCACCGGCCAGTACGCCACCTTCGGCGAGCAGATGAAGAAGGGCATCGAGCAGGCCGTCGCCGACATCAACGCCGCCGGCGGCGTGCTGGGCCAGAAGCTGAAGCTGGAGGTGGGCGACGACGCCTGCGATCCGAAGCAGGCCGTCGCGGTGGCCAACCAGCTCGCCAAGGCGAACGTCAAGTTCGTCGCCGGCCACTTCTGCTCGGGCTCGTCGATCCCGGCCAGCCAGGTCTACGCCGAGGAAGGCATCCTGCAAATCTCGCCGGCCTCGACCAACCCGAAGCTGACCGAGCAGGGCCTCGCCAACGTCTTCCGCGTCTGCGGCCGCGACGACCAGCAGGGAATCATCGCCGGCAAGTATCTGCTTGAGAACTACAAGGGCAAGAACGTCGCGATCCTCCACGACAAGTCGGCCTACGGCAAGGGTCTCGCCGACGAGACCCAGAAGGCGCTGAACGCCGGCGGCCAGAAGGAGAAGATCTACGAAGCCTACACCGCCGGCGAGAAGGACTACTCGGCGCTGGTGTCGAAGCTGAAGCAGGAGGCCATCGACGTGGTCTACGTCGGCGGCTACCACACCGAGGCCGGCCTGCTCGCCCGCCAGATGAAGGACCAGGGTCTGAACGCCCCGATCGTGTCCGGCGACGCGCTGGTCACCAACGAGTACTGGTCCATCACCGGCCCGGCCGGCGAGGGCACCATGATGACCTTCGGCCCGGATCCGCGCGAGCTGCCGGACGCCAAGGAAGCCGTGGAGAAGTTCCGCAAGGCCGGCTACGAGCCGGAGGGTTACACGCTCTACACCTATGCGGCCCTTCAGATCTGGGCGGATGCGGTCAAGCAGGCCAACTCGACCGACGCCGACAAGGTCGCCGAGGCTGTGCGCAAGGGCAGCTTCAACACGGTCATCGGCAAGATCGGCTTCGACGCCAAGGGCGACGTCACCTCGCCGGCCTATGTCTGGTACCGCTGGAACAACGGCCAGTACGCCCAGGTCAAGTAAGCGGGGAAGCGTTCCGGAACGGAAGGACCCGGCATCGCCGGGTCCTTCCCTGGAGCGGATCGCGCAGAAGGATCGCGCCGAACCGGAATCGATGTGAAGCGCGAATCCGCTCGCAGAACAAAGGACTGGAGGGTCGTGCGCTTCAGATTGAACGCACGACCCTCCAATCCGGGGCTGCGACGAGGGCGCCCGGGCGCGGCGCCGGTGCCCAGGCGGGGGCGGATGGCCTCAGCCGGCCAGCCGTTCCGGCGCGGCCGTGGCCGGTGGCGGCATGCAGGCCGGCTTTTCGGCCAGCAGACCTTCGGCGGCGCGCATCACGTCCCGCCAGAAGGCGGCAGCCCGGAGATTGTTGGCAGCCGTCAGTTCGACGAGGCGGACACGGCTGATGCGGACGGCGGACTCGCCGAGTTCTTCCACCAGGCGCGTCGCCAACAGAAGCACGTCGTGATCGATCTTCATGACGCCGTTGAACGTTGCCCCCGGCGCTTTGTTCCACGCCGG
>JAEZHQ010000225.1 GCA_023416455.1 Pseudomonadota bacterium
CGCCGAACACGGTTCCCTTTTCGTGGGGACGCCCGTCCGCATCGCGGGTATCAACTTCGGCGACCACCGACAGGCCGGGGCGCAGCAGCCCGGAGAGCCCGTTGTCGCGCGGCAGCGCGATCCGGACCGGAACGCGCTGGACGATCTTGGTGAAGTTGCCCGTGGCGTTCTCCGGCGGCAGCAGGCTGAACTGCGAGCCCGAGGCCGGGGCGAAGCTCTCAACCCGGCCCTCCAGGCGGCGGCCGGGATAGGCGTCGACCGCCACGCCGACCGGCTGGCCCGGCCGCATGCGGTCGAGCTGGGTCTCCTTGAAGTTGGCGATCACATAAACGTCGGGCAGCGGCACCAGCGACAGGAGTTGAACGCCGGGGCGGGCGTACTGGCCGACCTGGACGCCGCGGTTGCCGACCACCCCGTCCACCGGGGCGCGGATCACCGTGTTGTCGAGGTCGTTGTGCGCGGTCTGCAACGTCGCCTCGGCCTGCCGCAGCCGCGCCTCGGTCTCGGCCCGGCTGGCGTCCAGGACGCCGATCTGGTCCTTCTCCGCCTCCAGGGCCGCGCGGGCACGGTTCACCTGGGCCACCGCCTTGCGAAGGTCGGCCTCCGCCGATTCCAGCTTCTGCCGGCTGGCCCAGCTGTCGCTGGCCAGCGACCGGGTCCGGTCGAAATCCTGCTGGGCGCGGCGCTGCTCGGCCTCGGCGCTGGCGAGGTCGGCGGCGGCCTGGTCGATCAGCGCGCCCTGGAGCTGCCGGCGGCTGCCGAGTGTTCCGAGCGCGGCCCGCTGCGCCGCCACCGCGGCCTGCGCCTCGGCCAGCCGGGCGCGGAAGTCCTGGTCGTCGAGCACGGCAAGCACGTCGCCCGCCTGCACCTGCTGGTTCTCCGCCGCCCGCACCTCGCGCACGTAGGCCGACACCTTGGGACTGACCACGGTGATGTCGCCATGGACGTAGGCGTTGTCGGTCGATTCGATGAAACGGCCCTCGGTCCACCAATGCCAGCCGCCGAACCCGCCGCCCGCCAGGGCGGCAACCGCGACGCCCGCCAGAACGGCCTTGCGAACGCTCTTGGCCATGCTCTCCGTCCATTCCGTTGCGGTTCGTCCGTCTGCGCGTCACGGCGGCGATTGCCGGCGCCCATAAAAACTGAACCGTTCAGTTCAATCTTGTGAGAAGATGGCGGCGCCCCCACCTCTTGTCAACAATGAACTGGACGGTTTAGTTTTTCCGTTGAGGATTGCGGTTGAATGAAAAACGCGGTACGGCGCGGCGGCATCGCGGAAAATCCCGTCGGACGCAGGACGGGCGGACGCAGGAAGCTGGGACACGAAAAGCGCATGAGCACACTGGTCGCCCCCACCCCCGAGGCCGGATCCAAGCCCGCCCAGATTCTGGCGGCGGCCGGCACCCTGTTCCTGGAGCATGGCTACGGCGCCGTCAGCATGGACATGGTGGCGAAGACCGCCAACGTCTCCAAGGCCACACTCTACGCCCATTTCGGCAGCAAGGAGGAGCTGTTCCGCGCCATGGTCGCCGTCGAGTGCCAGAGCCACACGCTGGTCTCGGCCTGCGAGGAGGCCAGGCGGGAGGAGGTGGCCGACGGGCTGCGCCGCATCGGCCGGCACCTGATGACGCTGGTGCTGTCGCCCAAGGCGCTGGCCGGCTACCGCGTGGTGGTCGGCGAGGCCCACCGCTTCCCCGAGCTGGCGCACGCCTTCTACGAGGCCGGCCCGGCGCGCACGCTGGAGCACATCGCCGGCTTCCTGGCCGACGCCGACGCGCGGGGACGCCTGTCCGTCCCCGATCCCCAGCTGGTGGCCGGGCAGTTCGTCGGCCTCATCAAGTCGCACGTCCACCTGCGCTTCCTGCTGTGCCTGAGCGACCAGCCGGCCGAGCCCGAGAAGGAGCGCATCGTGGAAGCCGCGGTCGCCATGATCGTCACCTGCTACGCCCCCGGCGCCCCGCAGTCCCGGCCGTAGCCTTTTCCGGCCGCGGGGGACGGGGCGGCTTTACCGCGGGGGCGGCCCTGGTGCAGTATCCGGCGCGCAACCCGGCCGACCGGCCGCCCGGATACGAAGAACGCCCATGGTCGCCCTATCGAACCACGGATCGGGCGGGCTGGCCCCGCAGCGCCCGCAGCTGACGCTCGGCGCCAAGATCCGCATGATCAACTGGGGGCTCGTGCTCCTGGTCTGCGTGATCAGCGCGGCCGGCATCGCGCTGCTCTACTCGGCGGCCGGCGGCCACTGGAAGCCGTGGGCCCAGCCGCAGCTGGTGCGCGCGGTGCCCGGCCTGGTGCTGATGCTGGGCATCGCGCTGGTCGACGTCCGCCACCTGATGAAGTCGGCCTACGCCATCTTCGTCGCCGTGCTGTGCCTGCTGGTGGCGGTGGAGCTGATGGGCCGCATCGGCATGGGCGCGCAGCGCTGGATCGACCTCGGCTTCTTCCAGCTCCAGCCGTCGGAACTGATGAAGCCGGCGCTGACGCTGGCGCTCGCCCGCTATTTCCATGGCATCACGCTGGACCAGATCGGCCGCCCGCTCCTTCTGATCCCGCCGCTGCTGCTGGTCTTCACGCCGGTCGGGCTGGTGCTGATGCAGCCCAACCTGGGCACCGCCCTCCTGCTGATCCTGGGCAGCGGCGCCGTCTTCTTCGCCGCCGGGGTGCGGATCTGGAAGTTCCTGCTGGCCATGGGCGGCGGCCTGGCGGCCATCCCCGTCGGCTGGGAGTTCCTGCACGACTACCAGAAGCAGCGCGTCTACACCTTCCTCGATCCCGAGACCGACCCGCTCGGCGCCGGCTACAACATCCTCCAGTCGAAGATCGCGCTCGGCTCCGGCGGCCTGTTCGGCAAGGGCTTCATGTCGGGCTCGCAGAGCCAGCTCATGTTCCTGCCGGAGAAGCACACGGACTTCATCTTCGTCGTGCTCGCCGAGGAGTTCGGCATGGTCGGCGCCCTGGCGCTGCTGGCGCTGTACCTGCTGCTTCTGGTCTACGGCGTGGTCATCGCGCTGAGCTGCCGCAGCCAGTTCGCCCGTCTGGTGGCGACGGGCATGACGACCCAGCTTTTCCTCTACGTCTTCGTCAACGTCGCCATGGTCACGGGGCTGATCCCGGTGGTCGGCATCCCGCTGCCGCTCGTCTCCTACGGCGGCTCGGCGATGATGACCCTGATGATCGGCGTCGGGCTCCTGCTCAGCATGTCCGTCCACCGCGAGATCCGCATCCCCAAGAGCGGCGTCACCGACCTGTGATACGGACGGCGCCTGAAGGCGTCGTCCGTATCACCCTCGCGATCAATGCTATCGCATTGATCTGTCGGGTTTTTACCGGCGGCGCATGAACACTTCCATTGAGCGTCGTCCGTATCATTGGGGCGTGAGTTGACGGTGCTGCCGCGTGGAGTGGTCCTTGATCCGCTCGGCCAGGTCGTCGAGATCGCGGCGAAACTGTTCGAGGGCAAAGCCGGCACCGAACAGCCACCAGAGGGTGTCGGTCGAAGGCTGCCGGTCCGGTGCGTCTTGTCTCATCCCGTCCATGGTGGCCCGATAGGCGCCGATGGCCTTGGCCATGGTGTCGGACCGCTCGGGAGGCCGTCCATTCTCCAGGGCGTCGGCAAGCACCCTCAGATGAGCGGCGCCGGCCTCGGCGGCCGGCCTCCAGTCCGGCGCCGGCCGGCCCCCGCATGCCCCCTCCTGCCGCGGCCGACCCACCGCCCGCCGGAGCATCGTCACGTCGTGCCGCAGCCGTATCAGCGTGCGCAGCAGCGGCCCCGGATTGGGCAGGTCGGTAAGGTGGGCGCGCCGCTCGCTCGCCGCCTCACCGACCTGGGTCACCAACCCGCTCAGGCTTTGGCGCGTCTGCGTCGCCAGCGCGTTCCGCCGCGCTTGCGCCTCGTCGTCAAGATTCCCCAACAGTTCCAACTGTTCGGCAAGGAGCCGCGCAACCTCACTCGCCGTATCGATAACCGAGCGCGACGCCCGGGCCGGCACCACCAGGACCGAAACCAAAAGGCCGACCGCGCAGCCGAGCCCCACCTCCAGCACACGCTCTTCCGCAAAGCCGAGAGGTCCCAGAGGCACGCCGATGCTGGCTAGCAGCACGATGACGGCGGTGATCGGCGCGATACGGAAGCCGGCGGAGACGGAGGCCAGGAAGGAGAGTGGCGCAATGGCGACGACCAGCGCGACCGCCCGTGGCAACCCCGCGGAATGCGGGATGAGAGAGGCGACGGCGGCACCGTAGACGGCGCCGAGCACCGAGCCGGCAAAGCGTTCCAGCGCCGCCTTGAGCGACCCGCCGACGTTGCTCTGCGTCACGATCAGGGCGGTGATGATGGCCCAGAATCCCTCCGACAGCCCCAGCGCCTCCGCACAGCCATAGGTCGCCAAGCTCGCCGCCGTCATCCGGAAGGCATGCTCCAGCCTGGAGCGATTTCCGGACAGCCAGCGCAGAACCGGATTCCGCCTCCTTGGAGCCCATTGCGGACCTGAGATCCAGGATGGCGGCAGCATGGAATGGCTCGTCCTGACTGGGTTGACGGTCCGGGGTGGGCGTGATCCCTATCGTCGGCCACCGCGGAGAGCCGCCGCGACCCGCTTCCTGCGCGAACCGGATCGCCGCCATCGCCGGAGTGTCGCGCCTTCGATCTGCAAGGCACGACACCCCAGGCCGTTGTTCTGCGAGCGGATTCACGCTTTCAAAGCGATTCCGGCTCCACGCGATCCGCTCCATCCGCTGCCGGCCGGCATGATGGACGGGCCGCCTGGAAACGGCATGGTCCATCGGATCGTGGACCATGCCGGACTGATGGATCTGAGTGTGTTCGGGGCGAGTTGCAAGGTCGGGCGCCGGTCCGCCGGCGCTTTCCGCCTGATCCCGGAGCTGTGCCGCGAGGCGGGATTGCCCCGGCTCGGGGCGGCGGCTCGGGGCGGCATCACGATCCAAGGCCGGCACGGCGCCTGATGGAGGCGATCGGGCGGCGTCGGTCGGATGGGCAGGCCGCCCCAACGCCGATCAACATCATCAAGCGGTTGTCCTGGCCGCGTTTTCGTCCTGCTGCTGTATGAGCACCTTGTCGATGCGGCGGCCGTCCATGTCGACGACCTCGAAGCGCATGCCGTTCCAGTGGAAATGCTCGGCCGCGGTGGGCACATGGCCGAGGCGGTCCAGCATGAAGCCGGCGATGGTGTGGTAGTCGCCCTCGCCCTTCAGGCCCTTGACGCCGACCAGGGACTCGACCTCCTCGATCGGGGTCATGCCGTCGACCAGCCAGGAACCGTCCTCGCGCTGGACGGCACCGCCGTCGCTCTCCTGCCCCTGCTCGGGCATCTCGCCGGCGATGGCCTCCAGGATGTCGGTGACGGTGGCGATGCCCTCGACGCTGCCGTACTCGTCCACCACCACCGCCATGTGCACGGTCGCCTGCCGGAACAGCTCCAGCAGGCGCAGGACCGGCGTGCCGTCATGCACGACGAGCGGCTCCACCAGCGCCGCGCGCAGGTCGAAGGCGCCGCCGCGCAGCGCCTGGTCGAGCAGGGCCTTGGCCGAGACGATGCCCTGCACCTCGTCCACGTCGCCGCGGCAGACCAGGAAGCGGGAATAGCCGCTCTCCCGGATTTCGCGCCCGATGGTCTCGGCGGGGTCGTCCAGGTCGAGCCAGACGAGGTCCGGGCGCGGCGTCATGATCGAGCGCGCGGTGCGGTCGGACAAGCGGAAGACGCCTTCGATCATCCGCCGCTCGGCGGGTTCGAAGACACCGCTCTGCGTGCCCTCCTTGATCAGGCTCTTGACCTCCTCCTCGGTGACCGTCTGCTCGCGCGCGGTGGGCAGGCGCAGCAGCCTCATCAGCCCCTCGGTCGAGACGCCGAGGAGCCAGACGAGTGGTCCGGCGACGCGGGACAGGGCGCGCATCGGTGCGGCGACGGCGGCGGCGATGCGCTCGGCGTTGACCAGGGCCACCCGTTTGGGGACCAGCTCGCCGACGATCAGCGACAGGTAGGTGATCGCCGCCACCACCAGGGCGAAGGCCACCGGCTGGCCGTAAGGGGCGATCCAGGCGACATCGGCGTCGAGCACGCGGCCCAGCCGCTCGGCCAGGGTGGAGCCGCCGTAGGCACCGGCCACGATGCCGACCAGCGTGATGCCGACCTGCACCGTGGACAGGAAGCGGCCGGGATCCTCCGACAGCTCCAGGGCGACGCGGGCGCCCTTGCCGCGCTTCTCCTCGGCCAGTTGCTGCAACCGTGCCCGGCGCGACGACACCAGCGCCATCTCCGACATGGCGAAGAAGGCGTTGAGCAGGATCAGCAGAATGATGACCAATGTTTCCCAGATCATGGCGTCGTGCCCGCGGGCGCTCCCTCAACCGAACAACTTGTGAAACAACAGCAGCCCGGCCTGCCCGAGCCCGAGCAGAACCGCCGCGACGATGGCGATCGCCACCAGCCCGGCCACCAGCCCGGCGGCGGCAAGTGCCCCGTCCTTCTCGATCAGGCCCAGCGCGATCAGCGCGATGGCGAAGGCCGGAGGCTGGTTGCCGAAGACGATGGGCAGCGCCAGCACCCCCGCCAGCACCATCACCGCCAGCCCCAGCCACCGCTCCGACGCGGGGGTGACCAGCGCCGGCAGGCGCGGGCGCAGATGCCGCTCGATCCGCCGGACGTGCGGCCGGGCGCGCTGCACCACCGCCAGGAAGGCGGCGCGGTCGATGGTCGCCCCGGCGAGGCGCCGGGGCAGCCAGGGGCGGTCCCGCCCGGCGGCCATCTGCAACCCGATCAGGATCATCGGCAGTCCGGTCGCGGTGGACAGGCCCGGCACCGGAAGGATGTTGGGGATGGACAGGATCAGCAGGAGCGCCCCGAAGGCGCGGTCGCCCAGCAGGTCCAGCAGATCGCCCAGCGCGATCCGCGCGCCGTGCCGGTGCGTCAGGAATTCGTCCAGCAGCGCGGAAGCGCGCCGGTGGCGGGCATCGCCCTCGCCCGAGGGCGTTCCCGGAGGTCGGCCGTCGCTCACGGCTGTCCCCGCGAAGACCGCCCGGGGTGGCGGAAGGGTAAACCCATGGACCTTTCGCGACGCAGCATCGGATGGGCCTCTATACAGGATCGGCCGGGCCGGCACCAGGGGAGCATCGGGACCCAAAGGTATGTAAGGCTTGCGGACGCTTCCGGACAGCGGCAGCGCGTCCGGAGGGCCGAAGCGGCGCGGTGGGCCGCCCGCTAGCGCGGATGGCGGATGGCGAAGGCCAGGCGCTTGACGAGGTCCGCCCTGGACACCGGCTTCACCAGATAACCCGAAATGCCGTAGGCGATGGCGCGCTTGACGGTGTCGGCCTCGCGGTGGGCGGTCAGCACGATGACGGGGAGGTCGGCCAGCGGGTTGCCGGTCGCCGTGCGCAGGGCGTGCAGGAGGTCGAGACCGCCCATGCGCGGCATCTCCAGGTCGCAGATGGCGATGTCCACCTCGCCCTCGTGCTGGCGCATGAGGTCCAGCGCCTGGAAGCCGTCGGCGGCTTCCCACACCGTGCGCACCGGCAGATCCCGAAGCAGACGGGACATCAGCATGCGCGTGAATCCGTCGTCCTCGACCAGAAGGATGCCAAGATCGTTGATGCCGCGGGCGGACCGCCCGTTGCCCGCCCCGTTCACGCCATCGGCCGCCATGCCCACTCCCCGCCTTGAGTCATCCCCAGGGCGGCCGCCGCCGCGGCCCCGCCCTTCCTGCCTTTGATCCCTCAGGATGCCCGCACGAATAGGAATGTCCAGCGCTTTGCACAACCCGGCCAACCGGTGGTGATGCGGGCGACCGCTCCCGGACCGGCCGGTGCGGCGTCGGCGCGGCGCTTCGCCGTGGCTTTCCAGGGGGCGTTTCCCTATTGTTGGAACGCCCATCGCCATGCCGTGAACCACGCCGCCCGTGCTCGCCCACCACCGACCCGGCACGCCCGAGCCCGATACCCGTTCGCCGGCCCTGCCCGGCCCCGAGCTGCTGGCCGAGGTGGTGGAGGCGACCGGGGCCGGCATCGCGGTGGTCGATCCGACTCTGCCCGACACACCCTTCGTCTATTGCAACCGCGCCTTCCTGGAGATGACCGGCTATGCGGCGGCGGAGCTGATCGGGCGCAACGGGCGCCTGCTCCAGGGGCCGGATACCGACCCGGCAACCGCGGCGGAGATCCGCTCGGCGCTTCGCGCCGGGCAGCCGGTCTCGGTGGAGATCCTGAACTACCGAAAGGACGGCACGCCCTTCTGGAACGCGCTGTCCATCCGCCCCATCCCCGGCCCCGGCGGCCGGGTGCGCTGGTTCGTCGGATCGTGCATCGACGTCACCCGCCGGCGCCAGTCCGAACAGGAGCTGCGCAACGCCCAGGAGGAGCTGACCCGCCTCGCCGCCGAGACCTTCGCGCTGGCCGAGGACCTGGACCGCGCCCGCGAGGAGGCGGAGGAGGCCCGTGTCGCCGCGGAGAACGCCAGCCGGGCCAAGTCGCGCTTCCTGGCCATGATGAGCCACGAGCTGCGCACGCCGATGACGGCGGTGATCGGCATGGGCGACCTGCTGACCGGCACCCCCCTCAGCGACCAGCAGCAGGGCTACGTCCGGACGCTGCGGTCCTCCGCCGACACGCTGCTGACCATCCTCAACGACGTTCTGGACTTCTCCAAGATCGAGGCCGGGCAGCTGGAGCTGGAGGAGATCGACTTCTCGCTGCACCGGCTGGTCGAGGACGTGGTGCAGCTCTTCCTGGTGCGCGCCGCCGCCAAGGGCCTGACGCTGGCCGCCTCCATCGCCCAGGATACGCCGCGCCACGTGCGCGGCGATCCGACCCGCCTGCGCCAGGTGCTGTTCAACCTCGTCGCCAACGCCATCAAGTTCACCGACCGGGGCGGCGTGGAAATCGCCGTCTGGTGCCCCGACCCGCAGCCCGACGACACCCGCGGCGGCATCACCCTGCGCTTCGAGGTGGCCGACACCGGCATCGGCCTGACCGAGGAGCAGTGCGCCCGCCTGTTCGAGTCCTTCGTGCAGGCCGATCCCTCGACCAGCCGCAAGTACGGCGGCACCGGCCTGGGGCTGGCCATCTGCAAGCGGCTGGCCGAGGCGATGGGCGGCGGGATCGGCGTGACCGGGGCGCCCGGCGGCGGTTCCATCTTCCGCTTCTCGATCCGCGCCGGCCGGGCCGAAGCGCCGCCCACCGCCGACGCGGTCCGCCGGCGCCTCGACGGCGCCGGCCCCATCGCCTTCCCCTCCGGCGACGAGGCGGCGGCGGCCGGGGCGGTGTCGCTGCGCCTGCTGCTGGCCGAGGACAACGACATCAACCGCCTGCTGATCTCGGCCATGCTGACCCGGCTGGGGCACCGGGTCGACTCCGTGACCGACGGGCGGGCGGCGATTGCGGCCTTGCAGGCGGCGGAATACGACCTCGTGCTGCTGGACATGGAGATGCCGGTGATGGACGGCCGCGCCACCGCGCGGGCCATCCGGCGGATGAACGGGCCGGTGTCGCGCCTGCCCATCGTCGGGGTCTCGGCCGACGCGCTGCCGGAGCACCGCGACGGCCATCTGGCGGCCGGACTCGACGCCTACCTGACCAAGCCCATCGAGTGGGATCACCTGAACGCGGTCGCCCTCGATCTGGCGACCCGCCCCCGCGAGGGCCGCGCCGTCCCCCTGCCCGCCCCGGCCGACGCGGTGCCCGAACGCACGGCCTTTGCCCGCCTGCCGCTGGTCGACCGGGTCAAGCTGTCGGAACTGCGCTTGGCGCTCGGCTCGGACAGTCTGGACGGCATGCTCCGCCTGCTGCCGGAGACGGCCATGCGCGAACTGACGGCGGTGCGCTCCGCCCTCCAGGGTGGCCGCCTGCGTGAACTCCGGCAGGCCGCCCACACGCTGGCCGGGCTGGCCGCCAACTTCGGGACGCCGCGCATGGCCGCCATCGCCCGCGCGCTGATGGACGGCCACGCCGACGCCGAGCGGGTGGCGGCGCTGGTGCCGCTGCTGGAAGGCGTGGTCGAGGCGACCAGCGGCGCCATCGCCGACCTCGACGGACCCGCCGGATCCGCGGGCTGACGGTTCGGGCGCCTTCGCGGGCAGGCGCCGGTTCAAAGACCCACCCCTCTCGTGGGAGAAAGGGAATCCGCAAGAGGAGCATCAGGCGGCATCCGAGCCGGCGCGCCCATCGGCGAGGCGTCATCCAACGATCCGGAAAACAACAAGTCCGCCCGACCAATCGTTCGAGATTTAAGAATTGGGAAGGGATTGCCGTCGATGATGATCCCGAGCGGAACGCTCAGCCTTAACCGGGCCGGCGGCACCCCCGGCCTTCACGGGGGAACTGCGCGATGACCGGCCATGCGGAGACCAGCCTCGATCAGCACCTGCACTTCCTGCGCATCGACGACGACAGCCGCGCCGCCCTGGCGGCGTTCCATCCGGTTGTGGCGGCGGAACTGCCGGCCATCCTGGACCGCTTCTACGAGCATCTGCGCGGCTGGCCGGCGCTGTTCGCCATCTTCGGGAACGAAGGCCACATGCGCCACGCCCGCGACCTGCAACTCCGGCATTGGCTGGAGATCTGCCAGGGGCGCTTCGACCACCGCTACGCCGACTCCGTCCGCCGCATCGGTCAGGCGCACCACCGGCTGAAGCTGGAGCCGAGCTGGTACGTCGGCTCCTACACCTATCTCCTCACCGAGCTGCTCCGCGTGGCCAGCCGGCATTTCACCAGCCGATGGAGCCCGCTCGTGGCGCAGGAGCGGACCGCGCGCATCCAGGCCGCCCTCGTCCAGGCGGCGATGCTGGACATGAGCCTCGCCATCTCCGCCTATCTGGAGGAGGGCGAGAGGGAGCGCCGCCGCAACCAGACGGCGGTGGAGGAATTGGCCGCGTCCGTGCGCAGCGCCGTGCAGGGGCTGGACGGCTCGGCGGTGGACATGCTGGCGACGGCCGAGGGCATGACCGGCACCGCCGGCCTGTCCAAGCGCCAGGCCGTCACCGCCGCCGCCGCCGCCGACCAGGCGTCCAGCAACGTCGCCACCGTCGCCGCCGCGGCGGAGGAACTGTCGGCGTCGATCGGCGAGATCGGGCGTCAGGTCGGACGGTCGAGCGAGGTCGCCGGTCAGGCGGTCAGCGCTGCCGAACGCACCGACGCCACCGTCCGCAGCCTCGTCGAATCGGCCGGCAAGATCGGCGAGATCGTTCGCCTGATCAACGACATCGCGTCGCGCACCAACCTTTTGGCGCTGAACGCCACGATCGAGGCGGCGCGTGCCGGCGACATGGGCCGGGGCTTCGCCGTGGTCGCCGGCGAGGTCAAGAGCCTGGCCGGCCAGACGGCCCGGGCGACGGACGAGATCCAGCAGCAGGTGGGATCCATCCAGCGCATCACCGACGAGGCGGCCGACGCGATCCGCGGCATCGGGCGGCTGATCGGCGACATCAACACCATCAGCGGCACCATCGCCGCCGCCGTCGAGGAGCAGGGCGCGGCCACCCAGGAGATCGCCCGCAACGTCCAGCAGGCCGCCGGCAGCGCGTCGGAAGCCTCCGCCAGCATCGCCGGCCTCAACCGCTTCTCCGAGCAGACCGGCGGCGCCGCCCAGCGCGTGCTGGAGGCCGCGTCCGGGCTGCGGCGGGACACCACCGCCCTGCAACGGAGCGTCGACGCCTTCCTCGGGCAGTTGGAAAGCGGCCGGGGCTAG
>JAEZHQ010000243.1 GCA_023416455.1 Pseudomonadota bacterium
GCGCAGGGCGCCTCCTCGGTGCGGCCGAACAGGGCGGCGGTGCGGTCCCGCAGCGCGTCGCGCAGGCGGAGCGGGCGGTCCCCGCCGGCGGGCGACGGCACAGGACGGCCGGCGGTGACGGAAGGATGATCCATGGCGGCCCCGGGCTGAAGCGGTCGGAAAGCTCGGATACCCTTACTAAAGCTCCGGCCGCTCCGGTGCAAATGGTTCTTATTTTCCAGGCCGGAGTCCTATCAGCGGCTTTTGATGGTGCCCATCAAAAGCCTTTGCCTCAATCGCCGGCGGGGCCGTCCGGCCCCTTGGCTTTCGCGGGCATGAGCCCGCGGGGCCGCCGTCGCGGCCCTCCAGCGGCTTTTGATGGTGCCCCATCAGAAGCCTTTGCCTCAATCGCCGGCGGGGCCGTCCGGCGGCACCGCTCAAAGACCAGGGCCGCCGGTATCACGCCTCGCCATCGCTGCCGTCGGCGGCCGGGCCCGCCGCCGGCTCCTCCGCCCCGCCGCCGGCGATGCCGAGCAGCACCGGGCGCGAGTCGAGCAGCCCGGCGGCGCGCAGATCCTCGACCCCGGGCAGGTCGCGCAGGCTCTCCAGCCCGAAATGGTCGAGGAAATGGTCGGTGGTGATCCAGGTCAGCGGCCGGCCCGGGGTCTCGCGCCGGCGGCCAGGGCGGATCCAGCCGTTCTCCATCAGGATGTCCAGCGTGCCCTTGCTGGTGGCGACCCCGCGAATCGCCTCGATCTCGGCGCGGGTGACCGGCTGGTGGTAGGCGATGATGGCCAGCGTCTCGATGGCCGCGCGGGACAGCTTCTTGGAGACTTCCTCCTCCTGCCGCAGCAGAGGCGCGAGATCGGCCGCCGTGCGGAAGGACCAGCCGGCCCCGGTCCGCAGGAGGTTGACGCCGCGCGGCGCGTAATGGCCCCGCAGCGCCTCCAGCAGGGCCGCGACGTCGGCCCCGGGGCCGAGCCGTTCGGCCAGGGTCTCCTCGTCCAGGGGCTCCGCGGAGGCGAAGAGAAGCGCCTCCAGCAGCCGCAGCGCCTGGGCTGCGGCCTCGCTCCCGTCGGTCATGGCCCCGTCGCGGGGTGGGGCGTCCGCGTTCATCGATGATCCTGACCCGTTCCTTGAAGCGTCAGTCCGGCCGGGGCGGCGCGCGGCGGACATAGAGGGGGGTGAAGGCGCCGTCCTGGCGCAGCTCGACCTGGCCGGCCTTGGCCAGCTCCAGCGTCGCCGCGAAATGGGCGGCGAGCGCCGAGCGGTTCAGCAGCGTTCCCCGGACGCCGCCCGGCAGGAAGCTGGCCAGGGTCGTCCAGTCGGGCACCCGCCCCAGCATCTCCGACAGGCGGCGCACGGCGTCCTCCAGCGAGTAGAGCCGCACCGGCTCGATGTGGAGGACCGACCGCTCCTGGCGCCGGCGGTGCTCGCCGTAGGCCCTCAGGAGGTCGTAGAGGGTAACCTGGAAGACCGATTTGCGCTGGATGTCGACGTCCTCGGGCGCGCCGCGGGGAAAGCGGTCGACGCCCAGGCGCGGCCGCTCGAACAGCCGGGCGGACGCCTCCTTCATGGCCTCCAGCCGTTGCAGCTGGAAGGCCAGCGCCGCCGCCATGTCCTCGCCCGACGGCTCCTCGTCCTCGGCTTCGGGAAGGAGAAGGCGCGACTTCAGATAGGCCAGCCAGGCGGCCATGACCAGATAGTCGGCGGCCAGTTCGAGCCGCAGCTTGCGCGCCTCGGCGACGAAGGCGAGATACTGGTCGGCGAGCTGGAGGATGGAGATCCGGGTGAGGTCGACCTTCTGCTCGCGCCCCAGCGCCAGCAGCATGTCGAGCGGCCCCTCGAAGCCGTCCAGCACGAGGACGAGCGGGCCGGACGTGCCGTCCGCCGCGCCGTCCGCCGCACCGTCGTCCCGAATGGTGCCGCCGCTCATCTTACAGGTTGCCGCTCAGAATCTGGATCAGCTCGATGGCGTAACGGACCGGCGGGCCGAGGACCCAGCCCGTGACGTCGAGCGGCACCCCGATCTCCCGCCCGATCATGGGCAGCAGGAAGAAGGCGCCGATCAGGATGAGCAGCCCGTAACGCTCCAGCCGGGCCAGCGGGAGGGCGAGCGCGTCGGGCAGCACGCCGACCGCCACCCGGCCGCCGTCCAGCGGCGGCAGCGGGATCAGGTTGAAGACCATCAGGATCACGTTGACCAGGATGGAGACCTCCAGCGCGGCGCGGAACCACAGCGCCAGCGCCCCGCCCTGCGGATCGGTGAAGCCCCACAGGACCGCCGAGACCAGGGCCAGGACGAAGTTGGTCCCCGGCCCGGCGAGCGCCACCCACACCATGTCGCTGCGCGGGTGGTGCAGGCGGCTGAAATTGACCGGCACCGGCTTGGCCCAGCCGAACACGAAGCCGGTGGTGAAATACATCAGCGCCGGCAGGATGACCGTGCCGAACGGGTCGATGTGGCGCAGCGGGTTCAGGGTCACCCGCCCCAGCCGCCAGGCGGTGTCGTCGCCGCGCCACATGGCGACGAAGCCGTGCGCCGCCTCGTGCAGCGTGATCGCCAGGATCGCCGGGATGGCGACGGCGACGATCATCGGGATCCTGTCGATCAGATCTTCCACATCCCGCTCCTCATGCCACCGGGCCGCCGAGGAGGTCGGCAAGCCGGGTCCGCAGCGCCGTCACGTCCGCCGGCTCCGCCGGGCGGCGCGCGGCCTCGGCGCGCGCCCACCGCCGGGCGGCGGCTTCCGTCATCGCCGGCACGGCCGCCGCCACGGCCTCCATCTCCGCCATGGCGCCGTTGCAGTGGAGCACGACGTCGAGCCCCGCCGCCAGCACCGCCTCCGCCCGACGCCCCATGTCCCCCTCCAGCGCTCCCATGGACAGGTCGTCACTGAACAACAGCCCGTCGAAGCCGATGGGGGCGCCCCGCACCACCTCGCGCACCACGGTGGCCGAGACGCTGGCCGGGGCGTCCGGGTCGACGGCCTTCAACACCACATGGGCGACCATGCCCAGCGGCATGTCGGCGAGCGCGCGGAAGGGCGGGAAGTCCGATTCCTCCAGCGCCGCGCGGGAGACGTCGACCACCGGCAGCTCGGCGTGGCTGTCGGCGAAGGCCCGGCCGTGGCCGGGGATGTGCTTGATCACCGGCAGCACGCCGCCGGCGAGCAGCCCCTCGCAGGTCGCCCGCGCCAGCGCCGCCACCCGGGCCGGGTCGCGCGCGAAGGCGCGGTCGCCGATGATGTCGTGGGCTCCCTCCACCGGGACGTCGCACACCGGCGCGCAGTCCACCGTCACCCCCGCCCCCTCCAGCGCGTGGGCGATCAGGCGGGCGTTGATCCAGGCGGCCTCACGCCCGGCCTCGGGGTCGCGGGCGGCGAGGTCGCCGAACACCCGCATGGGCGGAAAGGCCGGCCAATGCGGCGGCCGCAGCCGGGCAACGCGCCCGCCCTCCTGATCGATCAGCACCGGCGCGTCGGGGCGCCCGACGCTGTCGCGCAGGTCGGCGACCAGCGCGCGCAGCTGGGCCGGGGTGTCGCAGTTGCGCCGGAACAGGATGAAGCCCAGCGGGTCGGCGGCGCGGAAGAAGGCACGCTCGCCGGCGCCGAGCGTCGGGCCGGCGCAGCCGAAGACGACCGCGCGCGGCCGGTGGGCCGCCGCGGGGGCCGGGGCCGGCGGATGGGCCGGCCGGGCCTCGGCGAACTCAGGGCTGGACAACCACGCACCCCACGTTCTGCGCCTTGAGCTGCGCGCAGACCGCCCGGGCGCGGGCCTCGTCCACGCCGATGCCCTGCACGCGGTAGAAGATCCCCTTCTCGCCCAGGTCGGCCTTGACCACCTGCACGTTCAGGCCGCCCAGGGCGTCCGGGTAGCGGCCGGACAGGCGCCTCCATTCGGACGCCGCCTCGCTCTCGCTGCGCACGGAGGCGAGCTGGACGCGCCAGGCGCCGCCACCACCGGCCTTGGCCGGCGCCGGCGGGGCCGGAGCCGGAGCCGGCGGCTTGGCGG
>JAEZHQ010000319.1 GCA_023416455.1 Pseudomonadota bacterium
GCCTCGGCGGCGGCGGGCGGCCGGCCGGGGCGAAGACGACGATCCCGGCCGTGGTCGCCGCCAGCCCGGCGGCCACGGCCTCCGCCGCGGTCGTGGACGAGCCGGTGGCGAGACGGACGGTTTCGGACGGCGACGGAGAGCCGCCGGCCGGCCGGACGTCGCCCGGCGGTCCGTCGCCGGGGAGCAGCACCAGCGCCACCTTCTCCCGGTCCAGCAGCCAGCCGATGCGGTGGGCCAGATAGGCGCGGGCGCCGCGGTAGTCCGGCCAAAGCCGGCGCAGCCGCAGCAGGAAGCGCAGTTCGGAACCCTCCTGGGCCCGCATCAGCGCGGGAGGCGTCCGGTCGACCAGATGAGCGAACATCCGGTCCGCCTCCACCAGATGCTCCGGCCGGCGGGATCCCTGGAGCGGGTGGCTGCGCTGGCGGACCAGGGCTTGCGGGCTGTGCACGAAGGGGACCAGCCGCGCCATCCGATACCAGAGGTGATAGTCCTGGGTGGTCGGCAGCCCCGGCTCGAACAGGCCGGCGCGGTCGAACAGCGCGCGCGGGATCAGCAGGGCGCAGCCGTTGAGCAGCCCGTGGAACACCCCGTCGAGCGGGCGCGCCAGCAGGTTGCGGGTGCCGGCCGACACCATCCCCAGGGGGCGCCCGTCCTCGTCCATCGTCTCGAAATCGCCGACCACGACGCAGGGCCGGCCGAACCGGCGCCAGGCATCGACCTGCACCGCCACCTTCTCGGGCTTGTAGAGGTCGTCGTGGCTGAGCCAGCTGAACAGCCGGCCGCGCATGGCGCGGATGCCGAGATTCAGCGCGGTGGCGACGCCGCCGTTGGGCTTGTGGAGGGTGCGCACCGCGCTGCCGAAGCGCCGGGCGACGGCGGCGGTGGCGCCGCCGTCGGTGGAGCCGTCGTCGACGACGATCACCTCGGTGTTCGGGTGGGTCTGGGCAAGCGCGCTCTCGATCGCGTCGCCCAGGTATCTGGCGCCGTTGTGGACGGGGATGACGATGGAGACCAGCGGGTTGGTGTCCATGGCAGGCGCCGGCCCTAAGCCTCGACCGCGGCGGCGCAGGGCCGATGCTCCCGCCACCAGGCGACGGTGCGGGCGAGCCCCTCGTCGAGCGGCACGCGCGCGGACCAGCCGAGCAGCGCGCCGGCCAGGGACGGGTCGCCGAAGATCCGGTCGTCGCCCCGCGCCGGTGCGGCGGGCGCCGCCGGCTTCGGCGGGGCGCCGTTCGGGGCGCCGGCCAGGGCAAGCACGCGGTGCAGGATGGCGGCGACCGACACGGCGCGCCCGGAGGCGAGGATGATCTCCCGGCCGACCGCGCGCTCCGCGGTGGCGGCCAGGATCAGGGCCTCCACGACGTCGGACACGAAGACGAAGTCGCGGCGCGGGGCGAGGCTGCGCACGCGCACCGGGCCGCCGGCCAGGGCCTGCCCGACGATCGTCGGGACGACCGCGTCGCTGGACTGCCGCGGCCCGTAGACGTTGAAGGGCCGCACCACCACCACCGGCAGCCCATAGCTGCGGTGGTAGCCCATCGCCAGCTTGTCGGCGGCGAGCTTGGAGGCGGCATAGGGCGTGGCCGGGTCGAGCGGGTGATCCTCGGTGACCGGCAGTTGCCGGGGCGGGCCGAAGACGTGGCCGCTCGACATCAGCACGACGCGCCGGACCCCGGCGGCGCGGGCCGCCTCCAGCACGTTCAGGGTGCCGACGGTGTTGACGGCGACCGCCTCGGCCGGGGCGGCCATGGCCGCCCCGGCCGAGGCGATGCCGCCGAGATGGAAGACGGTGCCGACGCCCTCCATCGCCGCCTGGACGCTGGCGGGATCACGCAGATCCCCGAACCGCGAGTCCGCCGGGCCGGCTTCCGCCGGGTCCGGGGGCGGGCTCCCCCGCCGGAAGCGGCGCACCGGATGCCCGTCCTCGACCAGCCGGTCGACGAGGTGGGAGCCGATGAAGCCGTCGGCGCCGGTGACCAAAGCCAGCCCGGCATCCATCAGAGCGCGTCCCCCGCCCAGGCGAAGGGCGACCCGGGCCGGCGCCACCAGTCGATGGTCCGCCGCAGGCCGTCCTCAAGCGACACCCGCGGTTCCCAGCCGAGAAGGCGGCGGGCCTTGCCGTTGTCGGACAGCAGCCGGCTGACCTCGCTGTCGGGCGGGCGCTGGCGGCGGTCGTCGGCGACGATCTCAAGAGGGGTGCCGAGCAGCGCGCCGATCGTCTCGGCCAGCGTGCCGATGGCGACGTCGCGGCCGGTGCCGAGGTTGAAGGTCTCGCCCAGCGCCGTCTCGACCTCGCCGGCGCGGATGAAGCCCTGGACCGTGTCCTCGACGAAGGTGAAGTCGCGCCGGGGCCACAGCGAGCCGAGGCGGACCGGTCCGCCGCGCAGCGCCTGGTCGATGATCGTCGAGATCACCGCGCGCGGCGACTGCCGCGGCCCGAAGGTGTTGAACGGCCGCAGGATGACCGCGGGCAGCCCGAAGCTGCACACGTAGCTTTCCACCAGCTTGTCCGCCGCGATCTTGGAGGCGGCGTAGGGCGACTGGGCCTTCAGGCGGTGGCTTTCGTCCATGGGGACCTGGACGGCGCTGCCGAACACCTCGCTGGTCGAGACATGGACCATGCGGCGCACGCCGGCGCGGCGCACCGCCTCGATCACGTTCAGCGTCCCCAGGGCGTTGACCTGGAAGGTGTCGCGCGGGGCCTCGTAGGAATAGGGGATGGAGATGCGCGCGCCGAGATGGAAGACGGTGTCGATGCCGCGGCAGCAGTCCGCGACGAACTCCCCGTCGAGAAGGTCGCCGCGCCGGATGTCGAGCCCGGCCCGCAGTTCCGCCGGCAGCTCGGCCAGGAAGCCCAGGTCGCCCGAGGAGCCGTAGCGCAGCAGACAGCGCACGCGCCGGCCGGACCGGGCGAGGGCCTCGGTCAGATGGCTGCCGATGAAGCCGCCCGCCCCGGTCACCAGGACCGGCTGGCTGTGGTCGGGAAGGGTGGTCATGGGGCGCTCTCCAGCCTGCGGTCGGTGTCGGTCCGCACGGCGGGGGCGCGGCGCGGCGCGTCCGTCAGGAAGCGGTGCGCGTTGGCCTGGGCGTGGGCGTAATCCTCCGGCCGGCCGATGTCGATCCATTCCCCGTCGTGGTCGTAGGCGGCCACCCGGTGGCCGGCCTTCAGCGTCCTGAGGATCAGATCGGGCATGTCGGAGCGCGTGCCGGCGGGCATGAGCGTCCGCACGACCGGCTCGATCAGATAGGTGCCGATGCCGATGCGGTGATCGAGCCGCGGCTTCTCGCGGTAGTTGGTGATGAAGCCGTCGCTGTCGGTGTCGAGCACGCCGGAGTGGATGTCCGTCATCAGGATTTTCGACGCCACGGTGATCGCGGCGCCGCGGGCCTCGTGCTCGGCCCGCATGGCGTCGAGGTCGAGGTCCGACAGGGTGTCGCCGTTGGTCACCAGGAGCGTGCCGTCCAGACCGGGCATCAGCCCGATCGCCCCGGCCGTGCCGAGCGGCGTGCTTTCGTGCAGATAGGAAATCCGCGCGCCGAAACGCGCTCCGTCCCCGCAATAGGCCTGGATCAGCGAGGCCATGTGGCTGACCGCCAGCGTGACGTCGCGGACCCCGAAAAGGCACAGCCGCCGGACGATGCATTCCAGGATGGGCTTGTCGCCGATCGGCATCAGGGGTTTGGGGAAATGCGCGGTGTAGGGATGGAGGCGCTGGCCCCGGCCTCCCACCATGATCAACGCCCGCATCGACCTCTCTCGCCCCTGTTGCGCAACCACCGAGCCAATCGGTGTTAATCCTATCGTTGAAGGCGGCCGATCCAACCAGCACGATGGCCGTGACTCAAGAATATTTTTTGCATACGACAGAAAATTTTAAATTGAAGAACCGGCTACTCTTCGCTGTTTGCCGAGAGGATTCACCGACGTGACGGATGCATCAGGAGTTCTTCATCTGGAATGGAAGAGTGATGTTGCTTGTTTCTCGGTTATGTCGCTGAATGCGATATGTTTTATCAATTTATAGGAGCCCATCCTGCGCCCAGGGCGAGGTTACGCTGGAGTGCGCGACCGTGTTAAACAACCTGAAGCATTGCGATGCGCCAGGAGCGCAATCTTGGTGAATGGCAAGGCCGGCAGCCCGGTGCGTGGATGGGGTGATGGGTCGGCGCGTGAATGCATCCATCGAGAGCGGATCGCGCAGAACCGGAATCCAATCGAAGCGCGGAACCGCCCGCAAAACAAAGGCATGCGTGTCGTGGCCATGATACCAGGGCGAGAACGTCCTGACGGGCACCGTCAACTCGTTGGCACCGACCATGATGGCAGGCGCAGTTCGGCCACGGATGCCCGGAGATTGGGGATCAAGCGGCCAGCGGCGCACCGGCGATATCCCCCCGCCTGTTCCAAAAACGGGCATGGATGACCCCCAGCCCCTACACAATGGTGTTGTACCCCCGGCTGTTTGGTGGGCCATTCTTGGCAAAAGTTGAGCCCTCTTGACAAAGTTTGCCATACCTCCAATCCTCGGTTGAGGATGGCAACGAGGAGGATGCGATGCCGACCATGAACATCAGCCTGCCCGAGGGGCTGGCCTCTTTTGTCGAGCAGGAAGTCGCGAGCGGCGGGTACTCCTCGCAAAGCGAGGTGGTGCGTGATGCACTTCGCCTGCTTCACCGGGAACGGGCCGCTGAGCACGAGCGGCAGGAGATGCTCCGGCGCGCCGTTATGGTCGGAATCGACGATTGGAAGGCCGGTCGTCTTGACGACCGGCCCATCGACGAGATCCTTGATGAAATCGAGGACTGAGCTGTGGGCGCTTATCGCGTCACCGACGCAGCGAAGCAGGACTTCAGGGCGATTCTGAAGGAGACCAGGGAGCGGTTCGGAACGCACCAGCGGCAGATCTACAAAGGACTGATCGCCACCGCGGTCAAGATGGTCGCGGCCGACCCCGGCCGTGGTGGTTCCTGGCACAGAGGCGGCATTGTGCCCGGCCTCCGGGCGTTCCACCTGGAGAACGCGGCTGGCAGGCGCGGAGCGGCCGCGCACACGCTGTACTTTGCCGTGGAGCATCCACCCGGTGGTTCTCGGCGTGTCGTCATCCTACGTTTGCTGCACGAGGGCATGGAGCCAAACCTGCACATTGCCCGGACCAACGTCCCCGATTCCCCCTGAACAGGGGATCGCCGCGAGGTGGCGGGGCCGTCGCTCCTTGCCGAAGATTTCTCCGGCAAGGAGCGACGCGGAAAAACCAAGCCACATGAGGGCTTCAGGTACCTTCCAAGGCACCGTCAAGTCCACGGTGGCGGGGCGGCAGAGCGGCCAAGCGCCTGCTCCGCAAAATGCTGAAATAAGCAGGGCCGCGCGCCGCGGGTGCTGGTGACCGATAAGCTGACGTCCTACGCCGCGGCCAAGCGGACCATCATGCCGGGGGTGGAGCACCGTCAGCACAAGGGCATCAGCAACCGGGCCGAGAACTCGCACCAACCGACCCGGCGACGCGAGCGGCAGATGACGCGCTTCAAATCACCCCGCCAGGTGCAGCGCTTTCTGTCCATCCATGACCCGATCGCCAACCTCTTCCACCTCCGCCGCGACCACCGCCCCGCCTCCGACTGCCGCGCCGCCCGCGCCCAGGCCTTCACTGCCTGGGTTGAGGTCGCCGGTGCGCCGCTGGCCGCTTGATCCCCCAATCTCCGGGCATCCGTGGCCGAACTGCGCCTGCCATCATGGTCGGTGCCAATGAGTTGACGGTGCCACCCAAACCGTGGGTGTTTCTCGGTTTCCTTGTGCGGCGGCTGAAGGAACTCTGACGACCGTCATCAGTTATCAACCGGCAGGGCGGACCCACCGGGGATGAGGGAGCACCCCCAACGATTGGGACTTTCTTTCTCGTGTCCCGGCGTGGCAAGAGCCGTTTTATGGATTGCTTTGGTCTTTGATGCTGTCGCGGAGGGTGACGAGGGCGGCGCGCAGATCCTCAATTGGTAGGTTGGAAGCGTCCATGATGGCGGCGATCTCGTTGGGCACGGCCTTGGCCTTGGCCTTCAGGGCTCTGCCCTCGTCGGTGAGGCTGATGCGCACCACCCGTTCATCCTGCGTGTCCCGTGTCCGCTTCACCAGGCCTGCCGCTTCGAGCCGCTTCAGCAGCGGGGTGAGCGTGCCGGTTTCCAGCAGGAGCTGCTCGCCGATCTCGCCCACGGTTTGGCCGTCCTTCTTCCACAAAGTGACCATGGCCAGGTACTGCGGATAGGTCAGGCCGAGCCGGTCCAGGATCGGCTTGTAGGCGCGCCCGATGGCGCTGTTGGCGGAGTAGACCGCAAAGCAGAGGAAGTTGGAGAGGTCGAGGTCGATCGGGGCTTTGGTCATGAAGGGGGCTCGCATCGAAACAGGGCAAACTATATCGCAAGCCATATGATCGCAAGCCGCATAAAGGCATGGCTGGCTTGCGCCCATTTGTATTGCGCACGATATAATCGTCAGCGATAAATACGGCGCTGACGCGGTGATCCCCACCCAGCGTCACCGCCTTTCACCCTCGCAGCCGACGCTGCATCTGCCGAAGGAGAAATGACCATGGCAACGATCACCACCAAGGACGGCGTCGACATCTTCTACAAGGACTGGGGCCCGAAGGACGCGCAGCCGATCATGTTCCACCATGGCTGGCCGCTCTCTTCCGACGACTGGGACGCGCAGATGCTGTTCTTTGTATCGAAGGGATTCCGTGTCATCGCTCACGACCGCCGGGGCCATGGCCGCTCTCAACAGGTTGGGGAGGGTCACGACATGGACCACTACGCCGCCGACGCCTTTGCCGTCGTCGAAGCGCTCGACCTGAAGAACGCAGTTCATATCGGCCACTCCACCGGCGGCGGCGAAGTCGCCCGCTATGTGGCAAGGCACGGCCAGCCGGCTGGCCGTGTCGCCAAGGCGGTTCTCGTTTCGGCCGTTCCGCCACTGATGCTGAAGACGGACGCCAATCCCGAGGGTTTGCCGATCGACGTCTTCGATGGTTTCCGCGCCGCTCTCGCGGCCAATCGTGCGCAGTTCTTCCGTGATGTTCCGGCCGGCCCTTTCTACGGCTTCAATCGTGAGGGCGCCAACGTTCAGGACGGTGTGATCCAGAATTGGTGGCGGCAGGGCATGATGGGCGGCGCCAAGGCGCACTACGACGGCATCAAGGCCTTCTCCGAAACCGATCAGACCGGGGATCTGAAAGCAATCAGCGTTCCGACCCTCGTCCTGCACGGGGATGATGACCAGATCGTTCCGATTGCCAACTCGGCGCTGAAGTCGGCCAAGCTGCTGAAGAACGGCACGCTGAAGACCTATTCTGGCTTCTCGCACGGCATGCTGACCGTGAACGCTGACGTGCTCAACGCCGATCTGCTCGCGTTCATCAAAGGCTGAACGCTGGAGTTTCGTGCGTTTAATCTGAAACGCACGAAACTCCAGGCCTTTGTTTTGCGAGCGGATTCACGCTTCATATCGATTCCGATTTTACGCGATCCGCTCTATGGAGCGAGCGGCTCAGGGCGGCTCGCTTCCTCCCGGTCGAGGTCGCCGCGATCACGGCGGCCGCGGAGGAGCCGGACGTCGGCACGACGGCGGTAGCCGACGAGCGCATTTACCGGAGCCGCAGACCGGAGCCGCAGAGGGGGAGCGGGCCGCCGGAGTCGCCCGGCTGCGGCGCCGCTGCGGGAGCGCCGCCACGGCAGACGCTTGCGGACGCGCCCCGCCGTGGGCCAAAAGCGGGAATGTTGCGGGGGCGGGCGTCCGAAAAAGGGAAGGGCGGGGCGGCGAAGGCGGCCGGATGGTGGCGGTTCACCGCGGGCGATGCCCGGATCGGCCCGGCCCACCCCACAATATTGAGCATGGCCGGCGGCGGCGTATTGACAGGGTCTTTCCCGCGCCGCACAGTGAAGGTGGCACGACCGCTTCATGACCCCCCAGGGACCTGAACGCGGCCGGGACCGGTGCGCAATCGCCTATGGGCTCCGCCCGCTGGTGGCGGATCGGTCAGGTTGGCGGCCCGCTTCGGACCGCCAGTTTGCCTTTGGGCGTTCTTTTTTGAGCTAACCTCGAGTGCATCTCGCACCCCGGTCACCGCCGGGGTGCCTTTTTTTGCTTCTGAGCCTGTTTTCGCGTCCGGAAGAACCGCCGCGAGGGGCGACCGGCCCCGATGCCCCTTGATGCCTCAGCGGGGTGGTGCGAGTCACCCCCGACCATGGTCGGGGGGCGGAAGACGGTTCGCTTGTCACGCCATTTGCACGATAATGACCGGCCGGCCCGCGCCGAGACCCCGCCGTTCGGATGCTCGGCCGCCGCTTTCCCTGTGCTATCGTCGGCGCCCGGATCAACCATGGAGAGCGGCGGGGGGCATGGAGAGTTGGTTCATCCTGGTCGTGTCGCTGGCCTATCTGGCCTCGCTGTTCGCCATCGCCTGGTACGGCGACCGGACCGCCGAGCTGCCCGGCGGGCGGCGGGCGCCGATGCTGTACGCGCTCAGCCTCGGGGTCTACTGCACCTCCTGGACCTTCTACGGCGCGGTCGGCCGGGCGGCGACCGGCGGCTTCTATTTCCTGCCCATCTACATCGGGCCGATCCTGATGATCGGCCTCGGCTGGCCGGTGCTGGCCCGGATCGTGCGCATCGCCAAGTCGGAGAATGTGGTCTCCATCTCCGACTTCCTGTCCGCCCGCTACGGCAAGAGCCAGGGGCTGGCGGCGCTGGTCACGGTCACCGCGGTGATCGGGCTGCTGCCCTACATCACCTTGCAGCTCAAGGCCATCACCATCAGCTTCGAGGCGCTGGCGGGCGACGCGCTGGGGATGGGGGTCAGCGAGCTTCCGGGCGGGACGACGCTTCTGACCGCCATCCTGATGGCCGCCTTCGCCATCCTGTTCGGCGTGCGCGGAATCAGCGCCAACGAGCATCACCGCGGCCTGATGATGGCCATCGCGGCGGAGTCCGTCGTCAAGCTCACCGCCGCCATCGCGGTCAGCGCCGCCATCGCCTTCGCCATCTTCGGCAACCCGGCCCGCTTCCTGGAGGCGGTGGCGGCGCATCCCGAGTTCCAGGAATCCATGAGCCTGGGCTCGATCGGGCCGGACTGGTGGGTGGCCTGCCTGCTCTCCGCGCTCGCCATCCTCTGCCTGCCGCGCCAGTTCCACGTGGCGGTGGTCGAGAACACCCACGCCGGCGACATCCGGACCGCCGCGCGGCTGTTCCCGGCCTACCTGATCGCCATCAACCTCTTCGTCCTGCCGGTGGCGCTGGCCGGGCTGATGCTGTTCCCGGACGGCAGCGTCAACGCCGACACCTTCATGGTGTCGATCCCCCTGCATGAGGGCTGGCCCTGGCTGGCCCTGATCGCCTTCATCGGCGGCCTGTCGGCGGCGACCAGCATGATCCTGGTCGAGATGGTGGCGCTCAGCACCATGATCTGCAACGACATCGCGGTGCCGCTGCTGATGGCGCTGCGCCCCGACGACCGGCGGCTGCGGGAGAATCCGGCACCGGTCCTGCTGGCGGTGCGGCGTTCCGCGGTGATCGTCATCCTGGTTCTGGCCTACGGCTGCTACCGCCTGATCGGCTCGGCCTTCCCGCTGGCCACCATCGGGCTGATGTCCTTCACGGCGGTGGCGCAATTCGCCCCGGCCCTGCTCGGCGGACTGGTGTGGACGCGGGCGACGCGGGCCGGCGCCTTCGGGGGAATCTGCGCGGGCTTCCTCGGCTGGGCCTACACCATGCTGCTGCCCTCCTTCGCCGATGCCGGCTGGCTGGCGCCCGAGGCGCTGCGCGCCGGCCCCTTCGGCCTGGCCGGGCTCAGCCCGGTGGCGCTGGCCGGCATCGCCGGCATCGACCCGCTGAGCAACGCCGCGCTGTGGAGCCTCGGCCCCAACCTGCTGGTCTTCGTCGTGCTGTCGCTGCTGACCAGCCCGTCGGCGCTGGAGGTCCAGCAGGCCGCGCGCTTCGTCCTGCTGCGCCGCGGGGCCGGCGCCGAGGCGCACGGGCCGAAGGCGGCGACGCTCGCCGACCTGCACGACCTGGCCGTCCGCTACGTCGGCAAGGCCAAGGCCGACGCCGTCTTCCTGCGCCTGGCCGGGGTCGGGCCCGGCCCCGCCGGGGGCTTCGAGGCCGCCCTGCTCCGGCGCAGCGACGGCGACGCCATCCAGGCGACCGAGCGGCTGCTGGCCGGGGCGGTGGGGGCGGCCTCCGCGCGGGTGGTGGTGGCCGGGCTGCTGTCCGACCGCCACCTGTCGCGCACCGACGTGCGCTCCATCATCGACGACGCCTCCCGGGCCATCCTCAAGCAGCACGAGCTGCTGCGCGCCACCATGGAGAATGTGGGGCAGGGCATCTGCGCCTTCGACGAGGAGTTCCGGGTGGCGACCTGGAACCGGCGTTTCGAGGTGCTGCTCGACCTGCCGGACGGCTTCGTCCAGGTGGGGACGACGCTGGAGGAGATCGTCCGCTTCAACGTGCGGCGCGGCGAGTACGGCCGCAACGGCGAGATCGAGACCCTGCTGGCGCGCCGCTCCGACCCGCGCCGCCAGGGCCGGCCGGACGTCTATTCGCGCCGGCGGCCCGACGGCACCGTCCTGGAGATCGCCACCAACCCCCTGCCGGGCGGCGGATTCGTCGCCGTCTACACCGACGTCACCGAGCGGCACCGCGCGGCGGCGGCCCTGCTGGAGGCCAACGAGGGGCTGGAGCGCAAGATCGCCGAGCGCACCATGGCGCTCTCCCAGGCCAAGGCCGAGGCCGAGCGCGCCAACCGCGGCAAGACCCGCTTCCTGGCGGCGGCCAGCCACGACCTGCTCCAACCGCTGCACGCGGCGCGCCTGTTCGTATCGGCCCTGGCCGAGCGCAACGCCGACCCCGCCATCGACCAGATCGACGCCTCGCTGCGCTCGGTCGAGCACATACTGGGCGATCTGCTCGACGTCACCAAGATCGACAGCGGGGTGGTGCGCCCCAGCCCGGTGGCGCTGCGCATCGACGAGGTGCTGAAGCCGCTGGGCGAGGAATTCACCGTGCTCGCCCGGCAGCACGGGCTGGAGCTGCGGCTGGTGGCCAGCCGGGCGACGGTGCGCAGCGATCCGGCGCTGCTCCGCCGCATCCTCCAGAACTTTCTGGCCAACGCCGTGCGCTACACCATGACCGGCCGCATCCTGCTGGGCTGCCGGCGGCGCGGCGGGCAACTCGCGATCGAGGTGTGGGACACCGGCCCCGGCATTCCCGAGCACAAGATGAAGGAGATCTTCATCGAGTTCCGCCAGCTCGACCAGGGCGCCGACGAGCGCGGCAAGGGGCTCGGCCTCGGCCTGGCCATCGTCGAGCGGCTGGCCGGCATCCTCGACCACCCGGTCGAGGTGCGCTCGCGGGTCGGGCGGGGAAGCTGCTTCTCGGTGCGGGTGCCGCTGAGCGCGGAGCCGGTGGCGACGCGCGAGGCGCCGGCCTGGCCGCGCGCCCGCGACTTCCAGGGCGTGCTGGTGCTCTGCCTGGAGAACGAGCCGGCCACCGCCCGGGCCACCGAGGACCTGCTGTCGAACTGGTCGTGCCGGGTGGTCGCCGCGGCCACGCCGGACCAGGCCCTGCGCTCCCTGGACGGCCGGGTGCCCGACCTCATCCTGACCGACTACCACCTCGACCGCGACCTCACCGGCCTGGAGGCGCTGGCGACGCTGCGGGCGCATCTCGGCGGGTCGGTGCCGTGCGCCCTCATCACCGCCGACCGCAGCCCGGGGCTGCGCAGCGCGGCCGAGAGCGCGGGCTGCCGGCTGCTCTACAAGCCGGTCCGGCCGGGCGCCCTGCGCGCCCTGGTCGGGCAGCTCCTGGCCGAGGGCCGGCGGATGACCGGCTGACGCGGCCGGGGCCGCGGCCGAACAAACGCACGGACGCGACATTGGTGCAAAAAGGCAGGGGTAGTGGCGGTCGGCAGGGCGAGCGGGTATAGAGGCGCCCCCCACGGAAGCTGAGAGCCGGATGCCGTACAAGGCCAACGGGCCCCGCCGTCACAAGGTCCCGAAGGCGCGCTACCGTGTGGAGAACTGGGCGGCCTGCGACGCGGCGCTTCGTCGGCGCGGCGACCTGACGATCCGGGTGACGCCCGAGGCCATCGCCGCCTGGACACCGCCGGCCACGGGGCGGCGCGGCCGGCCTTCCCGCTGCGCGGCCATCGCCATTGAGGCTGGGCTTATGCTGCGCCTGGCCTTCGGTCGGCCGTGGCGGCTGACCGAAGGCCTGCTGGGCTCGCTCATGCGCCTGCTCGGCCTGGAGCTGCCGGTCCCCGATCACACGACGTTTTCCCGGCGCAGCGCCAAGCTGGAGGTGGCGTCGGCTCTGGCAGCGACGGGCGGGCCGGCCACCGTGGTCATCGACTCCACCGGGCTGTAAGGTGTTCGGCAAAGGCGAGTGGCACCTGGAGAAGCACGGCGGCCAAGCGCGTCGGAGGTGGCGGAAATTGCATCTGGGCGTCGATCCCACGACCGGCGAGATCCTCGCCTCGGAACTGACGAGCAACGAGGAGGGCGACGCCTCGCTGGTCGAGCCGCTGCCCGACCAAATCACCTGCCCGATCGGTACGGTCCTGGCGGACGGCGCGTACGATGGCGAGCCCGTCTATCGTGCCATCGCCGAGCGTGCAGCGGACGCCGAGGTGATCATCCCGCCGCGCTCGACCGCGGTGGTGAGCGACAGCGCCGAGACCGCCCCCACGCAGCGCGACCAGCACATCCAGACGATCGCAGAACGCGGACGGCTCGGCTGGCAGCGGGCGGTCGGCTACGGACACCGATCGCTCGGAGAGGTGGCAATGTTGCGGTACAAGACCTTGATCGGGCGCAGCCTCCGCGCCCGGACTCTGCCTGCCCGGAAAGTCGAGGCGGCGATCGGCTGCAAGGTCATGAACATGATGACCAG
>JAEZHQ010000324.1 GCA_023416455.1 Pseudomonadota bacterium
CCGACCAGCCCGAACTCCACCACCGGGCAATGGTCCTTGATGAAGCGCGCATCGGAGGTGCCGCCGGTGGTCGACAGCTCGGGCCGCCGCCCGGTGACCGCCTCCACGGCGTCGGCCACCAGCGCGCTCAAGGGGCCGGGGGGGGTGACGAAGCTGTCGCCCGAACAGACGAGCCGCAGGTCGTAGGCCCCGCCCACGGCGTCGAAGCGGGCGCGCAGCCACGCTTCCAGCCCGGCCGGGTCGTGGGCGTCGTTGAAGCGGATGTTGAAGGTGGCCTGGCCCTGGGCGGGGATGACGTTGGTCGCGGGGTTGCCCACGTCGATGGTGGTCAGCGCCAGGGTGGAGGGCTGGAAATGCGCGGTTCCCGCATCGAGCGGCTCGGCGGTGACCGCCGCCAGCATGCGCACCAGCCGCGGCAGCGGGTTGTCGGCCAGATGGGGGTAGGCCACGTGCCCCTGCGCGCCGTAGACGGTGAGATGGCCGGTCAGGCTGCCGCGCCGGCCGATCTTGATCATGTCGCCGAGCGCCCTGGGGTTGGTCGGTTCGCCGACCACGCAGGCGTCGAGCCGCTCGCCCCGCTCCTTCAGCCAGCCCAGAACCTTGCGGGTGCCGTTGACGGCGACCCCCTCCTCGTCCCCGGTGATGAGCAGGCTGATGGAGCCTTTCACGGGGCCGGCGGCGGTCCGCCGGGCGACGGCGGCGACGAAGGCCGCGATGGCCCCCTTCATGTCCGCCGCCCCCCGGCCGTAGAGGCGGCCGTCCTGGATGGTCCCGGCGAAGGGATCGACGGTCCAGCCCTTGCGCTCGCCGGGCGGCACCACGTCGGTGTGCCCGGCGAAGCAGAGGTTCGGCCCGGCGTCGCCGAGGCGGGCGTAGAGATTGTCCACCGGATCCGTGCCCGCCTCCTCGAAGCGCAGGCGGTGGCAGGTGAAGCCGAGGGGCGTCAGCGCCGCCTCCAGCACGCCGAGCGCGCCGGCGTCCGCGGGCGTCACGCTCGGGCAGCGGATCAGGGCTTGGGCGAGCGCCGCGGCGTCGACGGTCATGGCCCTCAGTCGCGCAGCAGGTCGTTGATGGAGGTCTTGGCGCGGGTCTGCTCGTCCACGCGCTTGACGATGACGCAGCAGTAGAGGCCGGGGCCGGCCGAGCCGTCGGGCAGCGGCTTGCCCGGAAGGCTGCCCGGGACCACCACGGAATAGGCCGGGACGCGGCCGACGAACACCTCGCCCGTGTTGCGGTCGACGATCTTGGTCGAGGCGCCGATGAAGCAGCCCATGGACAGCACCGCGCCGCGCTCGACGATCACGCCCTCCACCACCTCCGAGCGGGCGCCGATGAAGCAGTCGTCCTCGATGACCACCGGGTTGGCCTGGAGCGGCTCCAGCACGCCGCCGATGCCGACGCCGCCCGACAGGTGGACGTTGCGGCCGATCTGGGCGCAGGAGCCGACGGTGACCCAGGTGTCCACCATGGTGCCGCTGTCCACGTAGGCGCCGACGTTCACGAAGCTGGGCATCAGGATGACGTTCGGCGCGATGTAGGCGGAGCGGCGCACCACCGCGCCCGGCACGGCGCGGAAGCCGGCCGCCTGGAACTGCGCCTCGGACCAGCCCTCGAACTTCGGCGCGACCTTGTCGTACCAGGAGGCGCCGCCGGGCGCGCCGGGGATCGTCGCGTTGGGGGTCAGGCGGAAGGACAGCAGGACCGCCTTCTTCAGCCACTGGTTCACGGTCCAGCCGGCGCCGGTGTTCTGCGCCACGCGCAGGTCGCCGGAATCGAGGCCGGCCAGCGCCTCCTCGACGGCGTCTCGGACGGGGCCGCGGGTGTCGGCGTTCAGGGTGTCGCGGGTCTCCCACGCGGCGGTGATGGCGGATTCGAGGCTGGCGTGGCTCATGGCGGCAATCGTTCGGCTGACTATCGGAGGCCCGGAACATGGGCCGCGCCGCGCCGCCTTGTCAACACGGGGGTAAGGCTCACAGGGCGGCCAGCCACGTCACCAGATCCTCAACCGTGTGGTCGATGTGCGCGCCGGTCCCGACGCCGCCGTGGTCGGGGCGGGACCAGTCGGCGTCGCTCCTCACCCACACCGTGGTCATGCCCATGGCGTGGGCGGGGACGAGGTTGCGGGCGATGTCCTCCACCATGCAGGCCCGGGTGGGGTCGATGCCGTAATGCTCGACCAGCGTGGCGTAGGGGCGGGGGTCGGGCTTGGGCACGTAGCCGGCCTCGACGATGCCGAACACCGCCTCGAAGCAGCCGGTGATGCCGAGCCGCCCGGTCACGTTGGCGGCGTGCTCCACCGAGCCGTTGGTGTAGATGATCTTGCGCCCGGGCAGGCGGTCGAGCGCACCGGCCAGTTCCGGCGAGGGGGCCACGGGCGTCACGTCGATGGCGTGGACATAGTCGAGGAAGGGCACGGGATCGACGTCGTGCTCCACCATCAGCCCGCGCAGGGTCGTGCCGTGGTCGCGGAAGAACCGCTTCTGCATGACCCGCGCCTCGTCGGGGGAGATGCCGAAATGTTCGGCGATGAAGGCTCCGATGCGGCGGTCGACCTGGGCGAACAGGTTGCAGGAGGCCGGATAGAGCGTGTTGTCGAGGTCGAAGATCCAGACCCCGGTGTCGCGGAGGGAAGCGTTCATCGCCCGATGATGGGGAGTCCGGCCCGCGGCGACAAGCCGCTTTTGCCGCAGGCCCCGGTTGATTGAACATTCGGCCGGGAAGGGTTAGCATTTGTGGGGCATGCCGGATGTTGCGCACCGCAGGTTTCATTCGTCGCCCGCCCGTCGCCCGAATTTCGCCCGCCCGCCCGCCCGCCCGCCCGTCGCCCGTGTCACGATACCCGCTTCCACCGTGGACGCTTCCTTGGCCTCCGACCCCGCTGCCCCGCCGGCGCTCGTCGCCGCCTATCCCGGCCCGGCCCTGAGGCTGGCCGCCGACCGCTCCGTCGTCCTGGCCAACGCCGCAGCGGAGGGGCTGCTCGGCGAGGATGCGCGCTGGCTGGCGGAGGTGCGGGCGTGGCTGGCCGTCTCCAGCGTGGCTCCCGGCCTGCGGTCGGTTCCGGTGGAGACGGCGCGCGGGCTGATGATCGTCGAATGGGCGGCGGTGCCGCTGCCCGACGGCGGCGTCCTCCTGCTCGGGCGCGACGCCACGCTGGAGCGCCAGCTCCGCCAGACGCTCACCGAATCGCGCCAGCGCTACAAGGATCTGGTGGAAGCCTCCAGCGATTTCGCGTGGGAGACCGGGGAGGACGGGCGCTTCGTCTTCGTTACGCCCAGGGGGGCGCTGGGCTACGGCGCCGAGGCGCTGATCGGCCGCGACCCGCGCGAGCTGGCCATCGACGAGTGGGGCGACCTGCCGCTGCCCTTCGACACCCGCCGGCCGGTCGACCAGAGCGAATTGTGGCTGAAGCGCGCCGACGGGGCGCCGGCCTGCGTGGTCGCCTCGGCCCTGCCGCTGTTCGGGCCCCAGGGCGGCTGGGCGGGCGCGCGCGGGGTGTGCCGCGACGTCACCGACCAGGTGCTGCGCGCGGCCGAGCTGGGGCGGGTGCGCAACCGCGAGAAGCTGCTGGGCCACATCGTCCACACCTTGCGCGACCGGCTCGATGCGGCGGAGGCGCTCGCCGTGGCGGCGGCGGAGACGGCGCGCGCGCTCGGCGCCGACGGCTGCCGGATCTACCGGGGCGGCGAGGTCGGCGCGCTGCTGCCGGCCGCCGACTTCGCCGCCGAGATCCCGGCCGAGCTGGCGCCCGACGCGGCCCGGCCGACGCTGGCCGCCATCTCGGCGACCAAGGATGCCGTGGCCCTCACCCTCGGCTCCAACCGCCTGCTGGCGGCGCGCACCGAGCACCGGCAGGCGGTCAACGGCGCCGTGCTGGTGTGGCGCGGCGACGACAGCGATCCCTGGGACGAGGAGGACCGCCACCTGCTGTCCGGCGTCGCCGACCACATCGGGATCGCCCACGCGCACCTCGCCTACCAGGAGCGGCTGCGCCGGCTGTCGGAACGCGACGGGCTGACCGGCCTGTTCAACCGCCGCACCTTCTTCGAGCGGCTGGAGGAGGCGCTCGGCCGGCCCGACACCGGTGCCTCGGCCCTGCTCTATGTCGATCTCGACAACTTCAAGGCGGTCAACGACCTGCACGGCCACCAGCAGGGCGACGCCGTGCTGCGCGCCATCGGCACCCTGCTGACCGCCGGGGTGCGCCCCGGCGACCTGCCGGGCCGGCTCGGCGGCGACGAGTTCGTCCTGTGGCTCGGCCGCACCGACGAGGAGCGCGCGCGGGTGGTCGCCGAGCGCCTGCTGGCCGGCATGGCCTCCCTGCGCCATCTCTCGGCCGGGCCGGAGAAGCCGCTCGGCCTGTCCATCGGCATCGCCATCCACCGCTCCGCCTTCGGCGAGACCGTGCGGGAGCTGACCGACCGCGCCGACGCCGCCATGTACGACGCCAAGAAGCGCGGCAAGGGCCATTACGCCTTCGCCCCCGCCCCCACCCACGCCTCCACCGCCGGCCGCGCCATGGAGGCGGCGCCGTGACCCGCCGCGCCGACCTGCTCGACCCCGGCGACTACGAAGCCGCCAAGACGATGGTGCGCAGCGAGGATCCGGCGGTGCGCCGGCGCGTCGCCGAGGATCCGAAGACGCGGCCGGAGCTTCTCTATTTCCTCGCCGCCGACGCCGCGGCGGAGGTCCGCCAGGCCATCGCCACCAACGCCGGCACGCCGCGCCAGGCCGACCTGATGCTGGCCCGGGACCGCGAGGCGGCGGTGCGCGGCGCGGTGGCGCAGAAGATCGCCCGGCTGCTGCCCGACCTGTCCGCCGACCAGGCGTCGCAGATCGAGCGGCTGACCGTGGAGTGCCTGGAGACGCTGGCCCGCGACCAGGCGGGCGAGGTGCGCGGCATCCTGGCGGAGGCGCTGAAGGAGTTGCCCGGGGCGCCGCACGGCGTCATCAACCGGCTGGCCCGCGACGTCGAGCTGTCGGTCTGCGGCCCGGTGCTCCAGCACTCCCCGATCCTCACCGAGGAGGATCTGGTCGACATCATCCTGATGGGGCCGGTGGCCGGAGCCCTGTCCGCCATCGCCAACCGCAAGGAGGTGTCGGTCTCGGTGGCCGACGCCATCGCGCGCTCCGACGACGAGGCGGCGGTGACGGCGCTGCTCGCCAACCCCTCGGCCCAGATCCGGGAGGAGACGCTCGACCGCATCCTCGACCAGGCGCCGCAGCACGAGCCGTGGCACGCCCCTCTGGTGCGCCGCCCGCGCCTGCCGGCCCGCGCGGTGGCGCGGCTCGCCAGCTTCGTCGCCGACAGCCTTCTGAAGGTCCTCCAGCAGCGCACCGATCTCGACCCCGCCGCGGCGCGCGAACTGGCCGAGGCGGTGCGGGTGAGGGTCAGCCGGGGGGCGGGGGGCTCGCCGTCGGCCCGCGGCCTGGTCGATTTCGGCGAGGAGGAGCTGGGTCCGGCGGCGGAGAAGGAGAAGGCCGCCGAACGGCCGGCCGACCGGGCCCGGCGCCTCGCCAAGGAGGGCAAGCTGACGGAGAAGCTGCTGGAGGGCGGCCTGGCCGAGGGCGACCGCGGCTTCGTCATGGCCGGGCTTGCGGAGCTGTCGCAGATCCCGCTGCCCGTCGTCGACCGCATCGTCGCCACCCACGCGCCGCGCGCGGTGACCGCGCTGGTGTGGCGGGCCGGCCTGTCCATGCGCTTCGCCCGGCAGGTGCAGCTGCGCCTCGCCCAGATTCCGCCAAAAACCGCGCTTAATGCTCGCGACGGCGTCCTCTACCCGATGTCCGACGACGAGATGCGCTGGCAGCTCGAATTCTTCGGGGTCGAGGAGAAGCGGTGACGCCGCGGCTTCCAGCGGATCCCTGCATGACCATGCCCCTCATCGCCTTCCTGCGCTGTCTGCTCCTGCTCCTGCTCCTGTCGGCCGCCGCCGTTCCGGCCGCCGCCGCCCCGCCGCCGGCGGCCCCGGAGGAACGGGCGGTGGCGGCCGTGTTCGAGTCCGCGCGCACCGCGCTTGCCCAGAAGCGGGGCGCGGCGCTGGTGCCGCTGCTCTCCCGCGCCTCGCTGGACCGGCTGGAGGC
>JAEZHQ010000362.1 GCA_023416455.1 Pseudomonadota bacterium
CGCCCTTTCGGCCGCCCAGCAGGCCATGCTGGACGGGCTGAACCAGGCGGCGGCCAGCATGAAATCCATCCCGACCGGCCTGACCGGCACGCAGAAGCTGCTGGGCAGTTTCAACATGTTCGTGTGATACTATCGGCGCATGAATGCTTCCATGATTGGCCAACCGATCACCCTTTCGCACGTCGCTGCGCAATGTACAATCAGGTATGAACCCAATGAATGCCATCGACGGCCTTGGGTATGACATGACCGTTCGTGCGACGTGGGCGGCGGATGGGCCGGTTGGCAGCGCAGTCTTCCGCGATGGCTGCGATTCAGGCCGGCGTTGACGTCACCTCCTTTTCCTCTCGTTTCCTCCCGACGACGGATGCATCGAAGGCGGCACCGTGCGTTGAGCAGAGGTGGCGTGAGAGCTTGCAATGCCGTGACGCCGCCATCCATGCTGTGGCGTGATGCGGGGCTCCGCTGGAAGGAAATCCTTGATGACGCAGTCTGCCGAGCTTGATGCGGCGGCCATGCAGGCGTGGCGGGACGCTGTTCGTGACGACACGCTTACCCAATATTCCCTTGGCATGGGGGTGGCGGTGCATCGCCGCGAAGGGGCGCAGGCAGCGCTGCCCTGGTTCGAGCAGGCACGGCGGAGCCCGGTTCGCCGGGCCGAGAGCGCGGTCGCCCTCATCGATGCGTTGCGCGCCCTAGGGCGCGACGAGGAAGCCGGCCGTCTTGCCGAGGAGGCCAGGGCCGAGTCGGCACGCTACAAATTGGACGGGCTGGCGGCCTTGGCCGATCTCTATCGCGAGACGCCCGGTGTGGATGGGCGTGAGGCGATTGACCTCATTGACCGGGGGCTTGCCCTAGCGGACCGCTGCGGCGAGCCGGCCGACCGGTTGAAGATGCGGCTCCGGCGGGGAGTCCTGCTCTGGAGCGCCGGTCAGACGGACCGGGCGCTGGCCGATTGGGCCTGCTTCCATGAGGCCGACTTTGCGTTGGCGTCGATCGATGCCGAACTCGTCGACCTGCTTGACTTGGTCTCGGGGGCCTTGTGGCACGACCAGCGTTTCGAACTAGCGGCGGCCATCGACATGAGAAGCGTGCTGGCGCTACCCGATGCGGGGAGTGTCGATCCGGTGGATCGGCAGCGCCTCGTCTTCAATCTGGTCAAACGGGGGGGGGCGTATCTCGACGCGGCGACCGCGGACAGGGTCATGCCCACCATATTGTCCGTTGTCGATGACCAGGATATCCAGCTCGCGGTCGTTCGCTTCGCCGTGGCGCTTCTGGACAACGGCCTTTACAAGGCGGCGGCATCCGTGTTCGCAGCATTGATGGCCCGCGGCCCGGACAGCCTTCCGGCGCAGTGGCTTCGGGCCGAAATAGTCGTTCGTACGGCCCGTCCGGAACAATGTGCCGAAATCGTCTGTGGTTCGATGTCCGGGGCCGACGAGAATCCGCAGTTTGGCTTGGCGGTGGCCCACGCGCTGCTGGCCGCCGGACTGTTCGATAACGCGATCAGGGTGGCAGACCGGGTATCCGCACGAAACGAATCCATGGTTCCCATGGTCTTCGTGCGTGCTCTGGCCGAACAGGCGAAGGGCGACCACACTGCGGCAGCGAAGAGCTTTGCACGTTTTCAGAGCGTTGCAACGCATCCTGGCCATCGGTTGCGGGCGCAGGCCGTTGCGTTGCACGGAGTGGGGCGTTCCCAGGAGGCGCTTTCGCTCATTGAAGAGGCGGTGCGCAGCACGGGGGCGGCCTTTGATCGAGTGATATGGGGGCTTGTGTTGAGAGCCGTTGGGCGTTGGCAGGAGTCGCAGGACATTGCCACAGGGCTGCTAAAGTCTTATTCGCCTGTTGTGCTGAGGCGCATAATCAATATCTTTGTGGGTTTCCGCAGTCAGATGAATTCGATGTTTATAGATGCCGGGGGGGGTGATATTCTTGTTGATGATTTGTCTTTTGCTGTTTTCATGGGCTTGACCGCCGATCATGACGATTGCGCCGATGGGGCATTCTGATTGCAGAGATTAAGTCTCTTCGACGCACAGCGGACAAAACGTACCTGGGAAAACATTGCGTCGTCCAAGAGTTGACTTCCGACTGTTTCCTTGTCCTCCGGCCTTTGCTTGTGGTGTGAGAGGTAAAAGGCAATACGGGTCTCAGTGGGCGGGGATCAGTGAGAAAGATCGTTCGAGGTAGAATCATGTCAAGCACGCCGCCATCAACCAGCCTGGTCAACCCGCAGCGACTGGAACGCTTCCACAATCGACATCGCGGCGAGCGGGTGTTCCTGATTGGCAATGGACCCAGCCTCAGCGCGCGGGACCTTGATCTGATTCGGGGTCAGCCGTCTTTCGCAATGAACAGGATCGCCATGATATACCCGCATACGGAGTGGCGGCCAACCTACTTCGTCTGTGTGACTCTCAATGTTCAGCGTCCCGACTGGAACCGGGACATCATGGCATCGGTCGATCTTGGAATCGATACCTTCGCGTGGGAGGCCTACAGCGAGCATTTCGGCGACCGTGACGTGCACTATGTCCGGTGCAGCCATGGCACGGAACTCACGCCCGTTGCGGATCCCGATTGGTGGTCTGACGACATCGCGGATCGGGTGTGCAAATTCGGAACGTCCATGCTGGCCGCCATTCAGATTGCAGCCTATATGGGATTTTCCGAACTCTGCCTGCTTGGCTGTGACCTCGGGTTTCGGGATGGCGATCCGGGAGCGGATCCTAATCATTTTGACCCAAACTACGGCACCCCTGGTTTCGATAGCACAAGCCTCAACATGAATATGCTGGCGGCGCATCGTTTGGCGCTGTCGGCCTTGACCGGACGCGGCGTGCGGATTGTCAATGCGACCCGTGGAGGCTTCCTCGATGTCTTTGAGCGTTGCAGCCTCGAAAGCCTGCTGGCTCGGTGACCGCGGCCGCCATTGCGGTTGCAAGCGGATCCGCACGGGGTGATCGGCTCTCGGAGAGAGGAGGGGCGTGGTGTCGGATGTGTGTGTTACCGTCTTCGACATTGGTGCCGCAAATGGTGTCGATGGCGGCTGGGCCAAAATCGGGGGGGTGGTCGATGTTCACGGGTTCGAACCGGAACCGGCGGCATTCCGGAAACTCTTGGCGGAGCCACCAGCTTTTGTCCGGCGCTGCACCTTTCACTCCCTGGCGATTGGGCCGCACAACGGCGAGGCGGTGCTTCATGTGACCGCACGGCCGACCTGCAGCAGCCTGCGCGAGCCGAACACGCCGTGCTTCGAGCTTTTCGACCAGCCGGGCAGCCCCCGCAACATGCGGGCGCGGGTGGTCGCCTTACAGACGGTTTCCACCGTGACCCTCGACGCCTTCTCTACCAAGGTTGGCGTGCAGGCCGATGTCGTAAAGCTGGATACACAGGGAACTGAATTCGAGATCATCGATCAAGGCGGACGGAACACGCTGACGATGGCATTGGCGGCCGAGATCGAGGTCGAGTTCGTGGAACTCTATCGCGGCCAGAAACTGTTCGCTGAAGTTGAGCTTCTGATGCGCAGCCTCGGATTCCAGCTTGTCGGACTGAAGCGCCATCACTGGAAGCGGCACGATGGACGCACGGTCTCTTCCGGCAGCGGAGGAAGCCTTGTTTTCGGCGACGCGCTCTTTGTGAACCGGCGCGTGCTGGATGAGGTGTTGTCGCCGGACGAGTCGACGCGGGCTGTCTTGATCTTGCTGCGCTATGGTCTTGGGGATATCGCCGCTCGGCTCGCCCGGAGCATGGGGATCGACCCTGAAAGCCTGTCCCGGCTGTTGGCCTCAATCGACCGTTCCGAGTTGCTTCCGGACTCCTCGAAACCCTTCGTTTCACAGGATCGGGGAAAAATCGTCGATTTCGACGATCTCTACGGCATGTCTGGATGACGAGGAGGTTTTTTGGAGGGTGATTCCGTTGTGAGAGTTTTATGATCGTCTACTTCCATGATTGCCGATTACTTGAGGGAGAGGAAGGGAAGGCGATTGGGTGTCGGTTTGAAGGGGGGCTGGAGATCGCTGCTTCGTCGCAGGCGGGGAGGCGGTAGCCCTGCCGTCCCAAAAATCCCTTCGACGCCGATAAAGGACGCGGGTTCGCCGTGATGTCCGCCAAAGATGATTTCGACCATCGATGATGGAGCCGGTGGTTGGCAAGAAAAACTCCAGCGTCCATCAGAACCAGAGGCTCGGCGCGCTGGCAATCGAGTAGAGCCAGTGTTGATGGGATGGAAGCCCTTTTTCGGTATCGCTACGGTTGCGGAAGAGAGTGCGGGGGACTGTGCTCACGGCGAAGGCGGTTTGTTATAGGGGCAGTGGCCATCGGCGCACGGCCCCATCGATATCAAAGTCCGGTAAGTTCGAAATCCTCGGGGAAGTTCTGTCTCACGAACGCGGTGGTTGTTTCGACGTCGTCTGGAAGTATGGGGTGTGCCGACCGATTAACGTGGCCAAGTTCCTCCTCAATACCGGTCCTGGCGCGTATCGCTGGCCAGTCCGTGCCGATACTTTCCAGGCGTCCGATGAAATCTAGATCAGGCCTACCGGATTGGTGGAGCGGCAGGAAGCTGTGCGCCGATGCCCAATGGCAGTGCACAGTCGAGGCCACGCCCTCCAGGAACCGGGCTAAGGTGAGTTGTTCCGGCGTCTGATCGAACAGGGCAAGCACGGTCCGGCGGCGTGCGTCGGAATCGGCCATGCGCATCATGTGATAGGCGGACAGAAGCCGTCGGACCGGGTCACGCACGA
>JAEZHQ010000455.1 GCA_023416455.1 Pseudomonadota bacterium
GTCCGGGGCGGCCCCCGGCCGGCGGCCGGCCGCCGCCCCGATCCCGGCGGTCCTGAGCGCGCTTCCGCTGCGGGTGGCGCGCAAGCTCCACCACGCGCGCGAGGTGCTGACCGCGCTCCGCGACGAGCCCAAGCCGCTGGCCGGGAGCGACCTGTCGGCCCTGCGGGAGATGCGCGACAGCATCGACCGCATCCTGGCCGCGGCCGGCGGCGATCCCGAGGCGTAACCGGACCGTCCCAATTTGGGACGGTGTCCGTTCAGGGCCGACGGAGCGCGTCCCAAATTGGGACGCCCCCGTCCCCCGCCCCGCCGCCGGACGGGGCGGGACGGTTGCGGGGCGCCGCGCTTTGGTGTTGATAGGGGCGCCGGCCCGGCGCGGGCCGGTTCTCGAGAACGAAGCGGTGGCGCCTTGGCTCTTCCCGACCTGACCCGGCAGCAGCGCAACATGGCCCGCCTGGCGCCGCTGATGCGGCTCGACCAGCAGAAGAACGTCGTGCTGCGCGCCATGCCCGAGGCGGTGCGCGCCCGCATCGACCTGAAGCAGGCGATCCTCTTCCTGCTCGACTACGTGATGGTGCAGAGCGGCCTCGGCCTCGGGGCCGAACCGGCGGAGGTCAAGGCGGCGGTCGCCGAGGCGATGCGCGTCGTGGCCCCGCTGTCCGAGGAGCAGGCCGCCCACGTCGCCGACACCGTCCACGGCTGGCTGCTCCAGCCGGACGAGCGCACCTCCGTCTTCCGCGAGGATTATTTCGACTGCGCCGACGGCGTGTGGAAGTTCGAGGAGTTCCGTTACCTGCGCATCGTCGTCGACGAGGTGAGCGGCCGGCCGCTGCTGCGGCTGGGAGACGCCGGGGCCATCGTCCACATCGGCATGCTCGACCTCGACGACAGCTTCGCCGCCGAGATCGAGGCCGAGATCATCCGCCGCGCCATCGCGCGGGGCCGTTTCGACGACGCCGTGGAGGCGGCCAAGCGGGCGCTGAAGCGTTCCCAGAAGTACCGTGCCGACCTGACCGGCCATCTCGTCCAGGCCCGCCGCTCGCTCGACGGCGGGAACTGGGTGGAGGGCGCCCTGCCGCTTCTGGAGGAGGCGCGGCGCCACCTGGAGGAGCGCCAGCGCGACGACCAGGCGGTGATGCTGGCGGTGACCGACAAGATCGCCAGCCTCGACGACGACCCGGCCAGCCTGGCCAAGGCGGTGCGCGTGCGCGAGCTGGTCGCCGAATGCCGGGGCATCCACGCCGCCCTGTTCATCGAGGTGTGCGAAGCCAACGAGCGATTCCGCGCCTTCCAGGTCCGGGCCTTCGCGATCCATCGGGTGGAGGATCTGCCCGACCCCGAGGATGGGGTCCTGGTGCCGCTGCTGAGCGCGCCCATCGGCCGGGTCGAGGCGCTGGCCGCCGTGGTGGGGGCCGCCTTCGCCGCCCCGTCCGCCCCCGGGCTGCTCGACCTGTCCCGCTTCTGGGCGGCCATCACCGACGAGGCGGCCACCGAGGACGTGGAGGACGACGGGGCCGGCGCCGAGACCCGTCCGCTCGACCAGCACCCGCCCCTCTATGAGGAAGGCTTCATCCGCGACCTCGACGCCTGGCTGGCGGCGCGGGCCGCGCGCGACCGCGACCTCCCCATCGACCGGGCGGTGCGCGCGCTTACCGACGAATGGTCGGCGCAGGCGGCGCGCTGCGCCGTGCTCTTGTACCTGCACCACTACCAGGACGGCGTTCCCGGCCGTGCCGCCGCCGGGGCGCCCCTGCTGGTGTTCCGCGGCGGGCGGAGCTGGCGCGAGGGGGCGCTGGGCGGCGACCTGCTGAGCCTGCGGCCGCGGCCGGCGGCGGCGGTGGAGGCGGCGTCCCCGGAACGGGCGCACGCGATGGCGGACAGCGAGGAGGGGCATGGTGGAGGATGACGCGCGCGACGCCGGGGACGCGGCACGGCTGATCGGCCTGGCCCTGCGCCTCGGGCTCGACACCGGGCAGGACGGCGACTACCGGGCGCTGGTGGCGCGCTACGAGGCGTCCGCGGGCTTCCGCCGGCTGGTCGCCGCGATCGCCACCGGCCTCGGGCTGGAGGTGACGGGCGTGCTGGGCGACGCCGCCCGCGGCAAGCTGGTGGTGCGCCCGTCGGGGCCGGACAGCCCCTTCACGGCGCTGGCGGCGGACTTCACCGACGCCGCGCGCGGGGTGAAGCGCGGGGTCTTCGCGCTGGTCTATGTCGCCATCGCGGCGGCCTTCTGGCGGACCGCCGCCGACCTCAAGGCGGTCGAGGGCGCCGCCGGCGATGTGCGGCTGACGCCGGCCAACGTCGCCGCCCTGCTGCGCCAGCTCTGCGACCGGCTGGCCGCCGCCGACGACGGCGCGGTGCTGCGCGACAGCCCGCGCCTGCGCGAGTCCTGGCGCGAGATCCGCGCCCTTCCCGAGGCCCGCGAGGAGGCCAAGCGGGCCGGGCGCAACGACCTGCTGGGCCTGTGCCAGATCGCCATGGACCGGCTGGCCGGCCAGGACATGCTGACCACCTACGCCATCGGCGCCGAGACCGTCTATCTGCCGACCCCGCGGCTGCGCCTGCAACTGCGCGAGACGCTGCGCCACGAGCTGCACCGGGCCTTGCTGGCGCTCCTCGACGCGCCGGCCGGGGAACAGGAGGCACCATGCTGAAGATCCGCCGTGTCCACATCGTCAACGCCGGCTACGACGAGGCGACGTTCGACGGCGAGACCTTCGACTTCCGCAGCCCCGACGACGGCGCGCCGACCCACGCCATCCTCCACGCCGAGAACGGCACCGGCAAGACGACGGCGCTCGGCCTCGTCTTCAACATGGCGGTGCCCAAGGAGGCGCGTTTCCTGCCGCATCTGGTCAAGCCCGACTACCAGTTCGCCGACTACTTCCCGCGCGGGGCGGCCGTCGTCGCCATCGAATGGCACGACGCCGACGGCCGCCACCCGGTGACCCTGCACGCCGTCGTGCCGCAGCTGCGCGGCGGCGAGCGCCAGACCTGGCGGCGCTGGGCTCTGTTCCGCAGCGGCCCCGGCCTGACCTTCGACGAGCTGCCGCTGGCCGGGCTGGGCGGACGGGCGCGCGGCACCCTCGACGGGCGCGACGCGATCGCCGCCTGGCTGGCCGACCATCGCGAGCGCTTCGCCGACAGCCACGACTTCGAGGCGGTGGCGACCCAGGAGGCGTGGCGCGCCGTGCTGGAGCGCTTCGGAATCGACACCCAGCTGATGGACAGCCAGCTGGAGTTCAACCGGCAGGAGGGCGGGCTCGACACCTTCCTCAAGACCCCCGGCGAGGAGGAGTTCATCGCCCGCTTCCTCGCCCTCTGCCTCGTCGGGCCGGACCGCGCCGGGCCGGGCATGGCCGAGCCGGTGTGCGCCCAGGTGCGCGCCATCGTGGGGCGCATGAAGGGGTACGACACGCTGATCGCCCAGCGCGGGCTGCTGGGCGACCTCGCCCGCGCCTTCCAGCCCTTCGCCGACGCCGCCCTGCGCTGGCGCGCGCAGCGCCAGGACGCCTTGCGGGCCGAGACCCACGCCGCCGCCCTGCGCCGTGCCGCCGGGATGCGGGCCGACCGGCTGGACGGGACGGCGGCCGAGGCCGAGGC
>JAEZHQ010000620.1 GCA_023416455.1 Pseudomonadota bacterium
GCGCGGGAGCCCGCCCTTCACGCTGCTGCACATCGACGGCGATCCGGCCGACCGCGGCCTGGTCACCGACCTGCTGGCGCCGCTGCCCAACGCCACCCTGATCCACGCCGCCACGGTCGAGCACGGGCTGGAGCTGGCCCGCCGTCGGCACCCCGACCTCGTCCTCATGGACGTCGCCCTGCCCGGCAGCGTGGAGGCTGGCGCCGACGGCGGTTCGGCGGTGGCCCGGCTGCGCGCCCTGCGGCCGGCGCGTCCGGTCCCGGTGGTGGCGCTGACGGCCACCAGCCGCGGCGCCGGCCCGGAGCGCGACGCCGCCGCCGGATTCCGCGGCTGGCTGACAAAGCCGTTGCATTTCGAAGCGCTTCTGGCGACTTTGGAGGAGTCCCTGCCAGAGCCATGAGCCCCCACGGTCGGGGAAAGGGCGGCCATGCGGCGAATGCGGCATCAGGGGTGACGGCACGAGACCTCCGAAGACGAAGACGGCGCGCCCATGACACGCAGCGATATCGACCAGAGCCTCGCGCGGGAGGTGAAGGACGCCGCCATCCTCATCGTCGACGACAACCTCTCCAACGTCGACCTGCTGCGCGAGATCCTGAGCCACGACGGCTACACCCGGGTGCGCGGCGAGACCGACCCGCGAATCGTCCCCGCCCTGTGCGAGGCGGAACGCCACGACCTGCTGCTGATCGACATCCGCATGCCGCACATGAGCGGATTCGAGCTGATGGAGAGGCTTCGCGCGATCCACGGCGACGACTATGTCCCGGTCCTGGTGCTGACCGCGCACACCGACCAGGAGACGCGGCGGCGGTCCCTGGAGCTTGGCGCCAACGACTTCCTGACCAAGCCCTTCATCGCCTGGGAGCTGCTGCACCGGGTGCGGAACATGCTTGAGATCCGGATGCTCTACCGCCGCGCGGCCGAGCAGAACCGCGACCTGGAGCGTCGCGTCCAGGAGCGCACCGCCGAACTCAGCGCCGCCCTGGAGGCCGCCCGCCAGGCCCACCGCGCCAAACTCGACTTCCTGTCGATGATGAGCCACGAGCTGCGCACCCCGCTCAACTCGATCATCGGCTTCGCCGAGGTGCTGGCCGGCCAGTCCCTGGGGAAGCTCGGCCATCCCGACTACACGGAGTATGTCGCCCTGATCGGGGAAAGCGGGAATGCCCTGCTCACCATGGTCAACAACATCCTGGACTACACGCGGGGAGCGACCGGCGCCATCGAGCTGCTCGAATCCGACGTCGACCTGCCGCGGCTTCTGTCCAGCTGCGTCGGCCTGCTCGGCCCGAAGGCGGAGCCGAAGGGGATCGCCCTGGCGGTGGAGCCGGTTCCGCCGGTCATCGTGCGCGCCGACCACCGCCGGCTGCGCGAGATCCTGCTGAACCTGCTGGACAACGCGGTGAAGTTCGGTGCGCCGGGCGGCCATGTCGCGGTCCGCGCCGAGCTGCGTCCCGACGCCCTCGCCATTCACGTCAGCGACGACGGCCCCGGCATTCCCCCGGACATCGCCGACCGCATCTTCAGCCCCTTCACCCAGGCCGAGCCAACGCTCGTCCGCCAGAACGAGGGCATCGGCCTCGGCCTGGCCATCGTCCGGCGCTTCGCCGAACTGCACGGCGGCAGCGTCGAGCTGGACAGCGCGCCGGGCCGCGGGACCAGGGTGACCGTCCTGCTGCCGCCGGCACGCCTGGTCGCCGGCACCGCCGCCGTCGCGCCCGAGGCGGCCGGCGCGCCGTAGCGCCGCACCGGCCCCAAAGGCGGGAACCGTCCTCCACCCCTTTCTGTTGCCCGGAGACAACCCAGCGGACAGGGAGGAGTACGCAACCATGGATCAACACGACTACGTGCGTCACACGCTCGACTGCCTGGAGGAGGCGGAAGTCGCGCTGAGCCTGGCCCAGAGCAAGGGGCAGATCGAGCCGAAGGACGAAGCCAAGTTGATCCGCCGTCTCGGAACGCTCACCAGGGAAGTCAGCCGCGTCCAGCAGACCCATTGATCCGCCGTAGGCGGATGAAACACATCGATCCGCCGTAGGCGGATGAAACAAACCGATCCGCCACCGGCGGATGGGGGGCCGTAGCCTCTCCCCCGCCGGAACGGCGCGCCGCTCAGGAGGCCGCGCGGTCGGATTTCCCTTGCAGGCAGATGAGCGTCTGCTGGCCGACCGCCACCTGGCTCCGCCGCTCCCCTTCGCAGGCGAAGACCTCCAGCTGGCAGATCGTCAGGGTCCGGCCGGACTTGACGACGCGCCCCACCGCCTCCAGCCACTCGCCCTGGGCGGGGCTGAGCAGGTTCAGCTTGAACTCCACCGTCAGAACGCTGCTGTCCTCGGGGAACAGCGTGAACCCCGCGTAGCCGCCGGCCGTGTCCGCGATGGCCGAGGTGCCGCCGGCATGGAAGAAGCCGTGCTGCTGGGTCAGCTCCGCGCGGTAGGGCATGCGGATCGAGACGAGGCCGCTGCGGACCTCGTGGATGGACGCCCCGAGATGGGCCATCAGCCCTTGCCGCGAAAAGCTGTCCTTGACCCGCCGGACGACGATCTCGTCCACGGGACCACCGGCGTGATGCTCCATAGGCCATTCCTCCCATGTTGATTTCGCGGGCATTCTAGGCGCCGCGGCTTCCCGCGCGGATTGAGAAAGGCTCGGCCGTCCGTGAGAAAAACTCCGCGCCGCGCCCCTTGCGTGAACGCGCCTCCGCGTCGCCTGAAGTCTTCTCATTTGCCCTGGTGGCGGTAAGGGCGCTTGCTTGACCGGGAGCAGCGAAGAGGGAGCATTGCCGATGGAATCGCCGCCGGTCGTTACGCTGGACAGGTTGACCCTGGAGACGCAGGCCCATGGCGACCGCTACGAGGCCCGTTTCGCCCCGGTGGCCGGCCCCGCCGGGGCACGGCGCCTGGGCGCGCGCTACGTCGAGGTTCCCCCCGGCAAGAGGGCCTGGCCGTACCACGCCCATCACGCCAACGACGAAATCTTCGTCATCCTCGGCGGGCGCGGCACGCTGAGGTTCGGCGGCGCGGTCCACGCCGTCGCGGCCGGGGACGTCGTCGTCTGCCCGGCGGGCGGCCCGGAGACCGCCCACCAGATGACCGCGGAGGGCGAGGAGCCGTTGCGCTACCTGGCGGTGAGCACGATGAACGAGCCGGACGTCATGGAGTATCCCGACAGCGGCAAGCTCACCGTCTTCGCGGGTTCACCCCCCGGGGGCGACAAGGCGGCGCGGCGGGTCAGCCTGACGGTGCGGGCCGACAGCGGCGTCCCCTACTGGGATGGCGAGGGGTGATCCGCCGCGACGGCCGCCGGGCACGCGGCCCCCGGGGGCTCGGCCCCGGACGGGACGGGCGGGGGCTTCGCCACCTCCGCCAGCAGCCAGCCCCGCAGATTCCGGACGCGGCGGTCGCGTTCGAGCGCCGGCGGATAGACGAGGTAGTAGCCGCCGCCCGCCGGGATGCGATGGTCGAACAGGGGGGTCAGCCGGCCGGCCGCCACGTCGCTTCCGGCGATCTCGCGCCCTGCCAGCGTAACCCCCGCACCGTCGATGGCCGCCTTCAGGCCAAAGCCCGCGGAGTCCACGATGGTGACCGCGGCCGGCCGGATCGGCCCGCCCGGCAGCGAGGCGTTCCAGCGCTCGAAAGCGTCGCGACGGTGCTGGGACAGGAACAGGTTGGCGCCGGCGAGCGCGTCGCGCGGGTGGGCCGCGGCGGCGACGGCGAAGCCGGGCGGGGCGAACAGCGTCACCGTCTCCTCGAACAGCAGGTCGCTGACGAGGTCGGTCCAGCCCCCACGGCCGTGCCGCACCCCGGCGTCGGCCACCCCGGCGGCAAGGTCCACGGCGGTCTGGGTGGTCGAGATCAGCAGCTCGAAGCCGGCGCGCCCGAAGGGATAGGAGGCAAGCCGCGGGGACAGCCAGTGGACCGCAAAGGTCGCCAGCATGGAGAGGCGCAGCGGCCCCAGCCGGCGTTCCGCCTTGAGGGCGCTGACCGCCTCGATGATGCGCATGAAGCCGGCCGTCAGGTCGGGCGCCAGCGCGCGGCCGGTCTCGGTCAGCTCCAGCCGCGGCCCGACGCGGCGCAGCAGCTCGACCCCGAGCGCTTCCTCCAGCACGCGCAGCTGATGGCTGACCGCCGACGGGGTGACGCCCAGCTCGCCCGCCGCCTCCTTGATCGACAGGCGCCGGGCGGCGGCCTCGAAGGCGCGCAGGGCGTTCAGCGGCGCTGACAGGCGCATCGCCTCAGCCATGGCCGCGCCGCCCTCCCCGCCTCCGGGCACCGGTCCGGACGGCGGTGCAGGCACCGCGGCAGGGCCGCGCCGGCGGGGCATCGATCGACATGGGCGAGCGGCGAAGCATCATCGTGACCGCCAAACGGTGGGTGCACCCGGTCCACCCATCCTAGGGGACGTGACACTTCTTATGAATGGCAATAGTGTCACGTTACACTCTTGGAGATTTGCCGTGCGCCTTCCGTCGCCCTGGGTGCCCCGCCTGTCGGACGAGGGGGGAGCGCCGTCCGAACGCCTCGTGGCCGCCCTCGCCGAGGACATCATCGAAGGCCGCATCGGCTCCGGCGCGCGCCTGCCCGCCCACCGCGACCTCGCCCACCGGCTGAGCATCGGCCTCGGCACCGTCACCAAGGCTTACGCCGTGCTGGAACGGCGCGGCCTGGTGCGCAGCGTCCGCGGCAGCGGCACCTTCGTCGCGGTGGCCGAGGCCCGGCGCGGCCCCTGCATCGACCTGTCGCACAACGTGCCGCCGGCGGCGATGAGCGAGCGGCTGCTCGCCCGCACGCTGGCCGCGGTGGCGCGGCGGGTGGACGCCGACCTCTTCAACAGCTATCCGCCGGCCGCCGGCCACGACGAGCACCGCCGCCAGATGGCCCGCTGGTTCGGCGGGCTGGGAATGGAGGCCGATCCCGCGCGGCTGCTGATCACCAACGGCGCGCAGCACGCGCTGTCGGTGGCCTTCTCCGTCGCCTGCGGACCGGGCGGAACCCTCCTCACCGAGGCCCGGACCTACCCCGGCGCCATCGCGCTGGCCCGCACGCTCGGCCGCCGCCTGGTCGGGCTGCCCATGGACCGCGAAGGGCTGCTGCCGGAGGCGCTGGAGAGGGCCGCGGCGGACCGGCGCGACGGTCCCTGCGCGCTCTACGTCACCCCGACCATGCACAACCCGACCACCGCCACCATGGGGCCGGCGCGGCGCGCGGACATCGTCGCGGCCTGCCGCGCCCAGGGCGTCGTCATCGTCGAGGACGACGTCTACCGGCTCGGCCCCGCTCCCGCCCTGCCGCCGCTGGCGGCGCTTGCCCCGGAGCGGACGCTCTACGTCAACAGCCTGTCCAAGACGCTCAACCCGGCGCTGAGGCTGGGCGGCCTGATCGTGCCGCCCCACCTCCTGGAGGCTGCGGAGGCGACGATCCGCGCGACCGCCCTGATGGTGTCGCCGCTGAGCTGCGCCGTCATGGAGCAGTGGCTGGTCGACGGGACGGCGGACGCGGTGAACCGCTCCATCCAGGCCGAGGCGCGCCGTCGCCGGGCGCTCGCCCTCTCCTTCCTGGGCGAGGCGATGCAGCGGCCCGACTACGACGGTTACCATGTCTGGCTTCCGCTGCCGCCGCCGGAGGCGGAACGCCTCGACGCCGCGGCACGGGCGCTCGGCATCGTCGTCACGCCGCCGTCGGCGACCGCCGCCGATCCGGAGG
>JAEZHQ010000030.1 GCA_023416455.1 Pseudomonadota bacterium
CCCCCCGCCCGCACCCGCGGCACCGGTGGCCCCCGCCGCCGTGGCGGCGGCCCCGGCCCCCGGCCCGGTGTCCACCCGGAACAGCCGCGCCCTGCCCTCCTGGCAGGGGCTCCTGATCGGCCATCTGGAACGGCACAAGCGCTACCCGCGCAGCGCCCAGGCGCGCCGCCAGGAAGGCGTCGCCCAGGTGCGCTTCGTGATCGACCGCGAGGGCAAGGTGCTCTCGGTCCGGCTGGAGAAGAGTTCCGGCCACGAGGTTCTGGACGCCGAAACCGTGGCCATGGTCGAGCGCGCCTCCCCGCTCCCCGCACCGCCCCCCGAACTGGCGCGGGATCGGTTCGAACTGGTCGTCCCCGTTCAGTTCTTCATCCGCTGAACCGGGCATCCCCCGCAGGCAGAGCGCCCGGCGCCGGCCGCCACTCCCCGGGCGGCCGGCGCCTTTTTGCGTGGGGCTCCCGCGGGGCGGATGCCTCCGCCTAGATAAGAATGAGACTCATTCGCAAAAATGCGTTGTGTCAGAAATATGGCGTGCTAAGAATATTCCTTCGAAACCTAAGCCATTTGCGTTTCCGGGAGCTTCACGTGCCTCACCCCAGCAGCGGCGTCACGTCCGCGCGCGCATCGCGCCACATCCTGAGTGCGTCCACCCTCGGCCTGGCCCTGACCTGCGTGGCCGGCGCCCCGGCCGCGGCCCAGACCGCCGGCCAGGGACCCACCCAGCTGCCCTCGATCTCGGTGGAGGGCCAGGACCGGTCCGGCTACATGGTCGACCAGCCGCAGTCGCCGAAATACACGGCGCCGCTTCTGGACACCCCCAAGACGGTCACCATCATCCCGGAGGAGCTGATCAAGGATCAGGCCGCCACGTCGCTGGCGGACGTGCTGCGCTCGACGCCGGGCATCACGCTGGGTTCCGGCGAGGGCGGCAACCCCATCGGCGACCGTCCCTTCATCCGCGGCTTCGACGCGATGACCGACACCTTCATCGACGGGCTGCGCGACCCCGCCGGCCAGTCGCGCGAGGTGTTCAACCTGGAGCAGGTGGAGATCAGCAAGGGGCCGGGCTCGGCCTACACCGGCCGCGGCGCCACCGGCGGCAGCCTCAACCTGGTCACCAAGACCGGCCAGCCGCAGGATTTCGCCACCGGCGCCGTGACCCTCGGCACCGACCGCACCAAGCGTGCGGTCGGCGACGTCAACCGGGTCATCGCCGACGGGGTGGCGCTGCGCCTCAACGCCATGGTGCATGACGGCGGCGTGGCCGGGCGCGACGCCGTGGAGGCCAGCCGCTGGGGCATCGCACCGTCGCTGGCCCTCGGCCTCAACGGGCCGACGCGCGCCACCGTCAGCGTCTACCACCTGCAAACCGACGGCCTGCCGGACTTCGGCGTGCCGTTCGACCCGCGCACGGGCCGGCCGGTCGAGGTCGACCGCCGCAACTTCTACGGCCTGAAGGACCGCGACTTCCAGAAGACGCGGACCGACAGCGGCACGGTGCAGATCGAGCACGACCTCAACAGCCGGCTGACCATCCGCAACACCACGCGCTACAGCCGGTCCGAGAACGACTACATCATCACCAACCCCGACGACAGCCGGCAGAACGTCCAGAACGGCATGGTCTGGCGCTCGCCGAAATCCCGCAACTCCGACAACACGGCTCTGATCAACCAGACCGACCTGTTCGGCACCTTCACCATCGCCGGCTTCAAGAACAGCTTCTCCACCGGCTTCGAGGCCAGCCGCGAGAACACGCGCAACCGGCCCTACACGGTGGCCAGCGGCAATTCCAACTGCCGGGCCTCCGGCCTCGGCGCGCCCTACAACTGCACCAGCCTCTACCACCCCAACCCGGACGACCCCTGGACCGGCGCCATCACGCGCTCGGCCACCCTGACCGAGACCACCACCACGACGCTGTCGGCCTACGCCTTCGACACCATCGAGCTGTCGGAGCGGTGGGCGGTGAATGCCGGCCTGCGCTTCGACAGCTTCCGAACCAAGGTCACCCCGACCAACCTGCGGAACGACTCGCAGTTCCTCAACTACCAGGTGGGCGTGGCCTACAAGCCGCTTCCCAACGGCACCATCTACGTCTCGCACGGCACCTCCGCCAACCCGTCGGGCGAGAACAGCGGCGAAGGCACCCTGAGCCTCAGCGCCACCAACCAGAACATCGACCCCGAGAAGAACCGCAGCGTCGAGCTGGGCACCAAATGGGAGCTGCTGAACCGCAAGCTGTTGCTGACCAGCGCCGTCTTCCGCACCGAGAAGACCAACGCGCGGGTGAACAACCCGGCGGGCGGCGACCAGATCCTGGTCGGCGAGCAGCGCGTCGACGGCTTCGAGGTCGGGCTCGCCGGCAGCCTCACCGACGCCTGGAAGATCTTCGCCGGCTACACCTTCCTGCACAGCGAGATCGTCGACGGCGGCCCGGCCGGCACCAACAAGGGCAAGGAGTTCCCCAACACCCCGCCGCACAGCTTCAGCCTGTGGACGACCTACCAGCCGACCGAGGCGCTGACGGTGGGCGGCGGCGCCCTCTACACGGCGCGGCGCTACGCCGACGGAGCCAACCTCAAGATGGTGCCGTCCTACTGGCGCTTCGACGCCATGGCCTCCTACAGGGTGACCGAGGCGATCAACGTCCAGCTGAACGTCCAGAACCTGTTCAACGAGACCTATTACGACAAGCTGCACCCGGCGCATTTCGCGACCATCGCGCCGGGCCGGACGGCGCTGCTGACCACCAGCGTCACGTTCTGAACCGCACCGGCAGACGCCCCCCGTCCCCGCCCGGCCGGTGCCGGGCCGGGGGCGGGGCGGCGCCCCGGCATCGAGGACCGATCCATGCTGCTGACGATTCCCGCCGTGCTGACCAAGGACGAGGTGGCCCGCTGCCGGGCCATCCTGGACCAGGCCGAATGGGTGGACGGCAAGGTCACCGCCGGACACCAGTCGGCGCTGGCCAAGAACAACATGCAGCTCCCGGAAGGGTCGCCAGCCGCCCGCCAGGTCGGCGACGCCATCCTGAACGCGCTGTCGGGCAACCCGCTGTTCGTGGCCGCCGCCCTGCCGCTGAAGGTCTATCCGCCGCTGTTCAACCGCTATGCCGGCGGCCAGTCCTTCGGAATCCATGTGGACAACGCCATCCGCATGATGCGGGGCAGCGACTTCCGCGTGCGCAGCGACCTGTCGGCCACCCTGTTCTTCTCCGAACCCGAGGAGTATGACGGTGGCGAGCTGGTGGCCGAGGACACCTACGGCGAACACCGGGTCAAGCTCCCGGCCGGCCACATGGTGCTCTACCCGTCCACCAGCCTGCACGAGGTCACCCCGGTGACCCGCGGCGCGCGGGTATCCTCCTTCTTCTGGATCCAGAGCATGGTGCGCGACGTCGGCGAGCGGACCCTGCTGTTCCAGCTCGACGCGACCATCCAGCAGCTCGGCGCCGAGAAGGGGCACAAGGCGCCCGAGGTCGTGCAGCTGACCGGCATCTACCACAATCTGGTGCGGCGCTGGGCCGACACCTGATCATCGCCGCCCTGATCCTCGCCGCCCTGATCATCGCCGCCCTGATCCTCGCCATCGGGGTCCTGAACCGCATGTTCGACCGCGGACGCCCGAATTCCGTCCGCGTCGCCTGACCAGCAACGGCGAAGGGGCGATCACCGGCCCGTTTCGCCTCGCTGCAACGGGCCGGCCGGGGCAAGATCAACCGTTCCCGCGGCAACACCGGGGACAGGTCTGCGGTCCGCAATTCATCACCCCGTCTGCGACTCGACAACACCGATGACACCGGCGCCGGGGAACCCGGGCCCGGTACTGGGGTTGCATTCATGGCCACGCTTCGTGGTGTCCATGATTGAAATCCGGTTTCCATGACGCAATTGTTCCGGCCAAGCGCGAACAGGGCCTTGGTGGCGGTCTTCGCCGCCGCCGCGCTCGCGTTCGCGCTCGTCGTTGCGGCCGGCGCCATCATCGTGCGATCCGACTCCTTTTGGAACGTCGGGGCGCCCATCGCCCAGCCGGTTCCCTTCAGCCATGCCGTGCATGCCGGGGAACTCGGGATGGACTGCCGCTATTGCCACAGCGGCGTGGAGGTTGCGGCGACCGCCGGGATTCCCACCGTCGAGACCTGCATGGGCTGCCATTCCCGGGTCTGGACCGCGGCATCGGCCCTGGCCCCGCTGCACGCCAGTGCGGCGACCGGCGAGCCGCTGGCCTGGGCCCGCGTCCACCAGCTTCCCGACCACGTCCGCTTCCATCACGGGATTCATGTCGCGCGCGGTGTCGGATGTGCGGCCTGCCATGGCGATGTCGCGCGCATGGCCCAGGTCCGCCAGGTCGAAGCCATGTCGATGTCCTGGTGCCTGGACTGCCACCGCGATCCGCACGCGCGCCTGCCCTCCGGGGGCCTGCCGCCCGACCGGCTGGCGCAGCTCCAAGACTGTTCGATCTGCCATTACTGACGGGACACCGCATGGCCAGCGACCGCGACCACCGCCCCGCTCCGCACCCCGCCGGTTCGGCCCTCGGCCCGGCCCTGGCCGAAGGCGACGGGCCGCGTTTCTGGCGCAGCCTGGAGCAGCTTGCCGCCTCGCCCGAAGCCATGCGCCAACTGGAGCGGGAATTTCCCCATCTGGGGGAGGCGGCACGCACCGACCGCCGGACCCTGCTGAGGCTGCTGGGCGCCTCGCTGGCGCTCGCCGGACTGACCGCCTGCGAGGAGGCGCCGACCCGGCCCATCGTCGCACGGGCGCGCAGCGTGCCGGGCCATGCGCCGGGCCAACCCCTGCACGTCGCGACGACGCTGATGCAGGACGGCTACGGCGTCGGCGTCGTGGTGGAAAGCCACGGCGGACGGCCGGTGAAGATCGAGGGCAACCCGCTCCACCCCGCCAGCCTGGGCGCCGCCGACGCCTTCGCCCAGGCCGAGATCCTGACGCTCCACGATCCCGCCCGCTCCTCGGCGATCCGGCAGGGCGGCGCGCCGCGCACGCGGGGCGAACTGGTCCGGATGCTGGACGCCCTCGCCTTGGAGATGGAAGGGCGCAGAGGCGCCGGCCTGCGCCTTCTGACCGGGCCGACCAGTTCACCCACCTTCATCGCCCTGGCCGCCGCCCTGGCGGAACGCTTCCCGGAGGCACGCTGGCACCGGCACGCGCCGGCCCTGTCGGACGCCCCGTACCAGGGCGCCCGGCTTGCCTTCGGGCAAGCGCTGGAGGCGCGGCCCGACCTGTCGCGGGCGGACGTGATCCTTGCCCTGGACGCTGATTTCCTGGCGCAGGGACCGGGCTGGATCGCCCACGCCGCCGCCTTCGCCGCGCGGCGCGACCCCGCGGGCCCGATGAACCGCCTCTATGTCGCGGAGCCCTGCCCGACCCCCACGGGAACCCGCGCCGATCACCGGCTGGCGCTGGCGCCCGACGCGATCCTGCGCCTGGCCGCCGACCTCGGAGCCGCGCTGGGTGTTTCCCCACCAGGCGGGGGAGAGCCGCACCCGATGGCCCCGGTTCTGGCGGAGGATCTGCGGCGCGCCGGGCCGGCGGCGCTGGTCGTGGCGGGTCCACGCCTGCCGGCGGAGATCCACGCGCTGGTGCACGCGATCAACGGGCGCCTCGGTGCCATCGGCAACACCGTCATCCACACCGCGCCGGTGCTTCCCGTGGCGGAGACGGACGGTCTTGCCGCCCTGGCCGAAGACATGGCGGCGGGAGGGGCGACGCATCTGCTGATCCTGGACGCCAACCCGGTCTATGACGCGCCGGCCGGCCTGGAGTTCGCCGAGCGGCTGGCCCGGCTGCCCTTTTCGCTGCATCTCGGCCTGTACGAGGACGAGACCGCCGCCGGTTGCCGCTGGCACGTGCCGATGGCCCATGCCCTGGAATCCTGGGGCGACGCGCGCGCCTACGACGGGACGGCCAGCCTGATGCAGCCGGTGCGTGCGCCCGGCGCCGGGCGCATGAGCGCTCTGGAACTGATCGCCCCGCTGGCCGGACGGGATGCGGACGGGCAGGCGCTCGTCCGGGAGCGGTGGCGCCGTACGGGGGGTGAAGCCGATTTCGAGGCGTTCTGGACGCGGGCGCTGCACGACGGGGTGGTCGCCGGCACCGCCTACGCGCCGCAGCCGGTCGAACCGGCGCCCCCGCCCCCGCCCGCTCCGGCCGGAACGGGCGAGGGGCTGCGGATCGCCTTCGCGCCGGACCCGGCGGTGTGGGACGGGCGCCACGCCGCGAACGCCTGGCTTCAGGAGCTGCCCCGCCCCTTGACCAAGCTGGTGTGGGGCAACGCCGTTCTGCTCGCCCCGGCGACGGCGGCGCGGCTGGGCGTGACGGACGGCGACGTCGTGGAGCTGGAGCTGGACGGACGGACGGTCGCCGGGCCGGTGTTCGCCATGCCGGGCCATGCACCGGACACTGCGACCCTGCCGCTTGGTTACGGGCGCCGGCGGGCGGGCTTCGTCGGCAGCGGCGTGGGCTTCAACGCCTATGCCCTGCGCGGCGGCGAAACGGACTGGTTCGGCGCCGGAGCGACGCTGCGCCGGACCGGCGCGCGCGATCCGCTCGTCACCACGCAGGATCATCACACGATGGCCGGACGCGACGTGGTGCGCACCGCGACGCTGGCGGAATTCCGGCGGAATCCCGACGTCACCGGATCGGCCGCCCCCCTGCCCTCCTTCTATCCGGAGGTCCGGTACGAGGGGCACGCCTGGGGCATGACCATCGACCTGAACGCCTGCCTGGGCTGCAACGCCTGCGTGGTCGCCTGTCAGGCCGAGAACAACGTTCCCGTCGTCGGGCGGGAGGAGGTGGCGGTCGGGCGCGAGATGCACTGGCTGCGCATCGACCGTTATTTCGAAGGGCCGCCGCACGACCCCGTCGTCCATGTCCAGCCGATGCTGTGCATGCACTGCGAGAAGGCGCCCTGCGAGGTGGTGTGTCCCGTGAACGCGACGGTGCACGACAGCGAGGGCCTTAACGTCATGGTCTACAACCGCTGCATCGGAACGCGCTACTGCTCCAACAACTGCCCTTACAAGGTGCGGCGCTTCAACTGGTTCGACTATGCCGGCCGCCGGGAGGGGACGCCGGTCGAGGTCGCCAACCCCGACGTCACCGTCCGCGAACGCGGCGTCATGGAGAAATGCACCTTCTGCGTTCAGCGCATCAGCGCCGCCCGCATCACGGCCAAACGGGAGGGCCGCGCCCTGCGCGACGGAGAGGTGCGGACCGCCTGCCAGCAAGCCTGCCCGACCCGCGCCATCACCTTCGGCGATCTGAACGCGCCGGACAGCGCGGTCGCCGCCCGCAAGCGGTCGCCCCGGAACTACGGGGTGCTGGCCGACCTCAACACCCAGCCGCGCACCACCTATCTGGCGCGCGTGGACAACCCGAACCCGGACGCCGCAACCGGGCGGAGCCGGGGCGGCCCATGAGCGTCGATCCGGCCGCCCTCGCCGAAAGCCACCCGCCGCACCGCCATGCCGGGCTGATCGTGCTGGAGCAGCCCTTCACCTGGCGCTGGACGGCGGCCTTCGGGCTGTCGGTCCTGGTCGTTCTGCTGTTCGGGGCGGTGTTCGTCCATCTGATGGTGCGCGGCACCGGCGTCTGGGGAACCAACATTCCCTATGTCTGGGCCTTCGACATCACGCTCTACATCTACTGGATCGGGGTGGCGAACGCCGCCAGCCTTCTGTCGGCGGTGCTGGTGCTGCGCGGCGTCGCGTGGCGCAGCGCGACCAACCGGGCGGCGGAGGCGGTGGCCCTGTTCGCGGTGATCTGCGCCGGGCTGTTCCCCATCATCCATCTCGGGCGTCCCTGGCTGTTCTACTGGGTCTTTCCCTACCCCACCACCTTCGGCGTCTGGCCGCAGTTCCGCAGCCCGCTGGTCTGGGACTTCTTCGCGATCAGCGCGCACCTGATCGTGACGGCCCTGTTCTGGTACGTCGGGATGATTCCGGATCTCGCCCATCTGCGCGACCACGAGCGCGCCGGCCGGCGCACCCGGCTGGTCTTCGGCGTGCTGGCGCTGGGCTGGCGCGGATCGGCGCGGCAATGGCGCCTGCACCGGTCGGCCTACCACCTGCTGGCCGGGCTGGTGGTGCCGCTGGTGGTCTTCATGCAGAGCACCGCCGCGTTCGAGTTCGCCGTCACCCTGGTCCCGGATTGGCACCAGACGCGCCTGCCCCCCTATTTCGTGGTCAGCGGCCTGATGTCCGGCCTCGCCCTCGTCCTGGCCGTCCTGCTGCTGATGGAGCGGTTCCTGGTCCTGCACCCGGTTCTGGCGCGACGGCCGCGCGAGGTCATCGGCTGGCTGCTCGTCGCCAACGGGATCGTCATGCTGTGGGCCTACGGCTTCGACGCCTACAGCTCCTGGTACGGCGGCCCGGAGCAGCGCGACGCCTTCATCGCCCGCGTCACCGGCGACTTCGCGCCGCTCCACTGGGGGGCGCTGCTGGGCACCGCCGGAGCGTCGCAGCTGCTGTGGATCCGGCCGGTCCGCCGGAACGGTGCCGCCCTCATCGTCATCGCGCTGGCGATCAACGCCGGCCTGTGGCTCGACCGCTTCATGCTGGTCGTCGGCGGGCTCCAGCACACCCGCCTGCCCTCGGCCTGGAGGAGCTACGCGCCGACGCTGCCGGAATTCGGGCTCCTGGCCGGGTCGCTCGGCCTGTTCGCCATGCTGATCCTGCTGTTCGTCCGCTTTGTGCCGGTGATCTTCCTGTTCGAGACGCAAGCCGAACACCACCAGGGAAAGGAAGGATGACGGATTCCGCCCTCCCCTACGGATTGCTGGCCCAGTTCCCCTCGGCGGAGCGGCTGGCGGAGGCCGTCCGCGCGGCGCACCGGGACGGCTACCGCCGCTTCGACGCCTACAGCCCCTTTCCCATGCCGGATCTGTTTCCGGTCGCGGCGCGGGGCTGGAGCCATTATGCCCTGCGCGCAATTGCCTTCCTGGGGGTGGTGGGCGCCGCCGGCGCGGCCTACCTGCTGCAATACTGGACCTCGGTGGTCGATTACCCGCTCAACGTCGGGGGGCGGCCGCTGCACAGCTGGCCTCTGTTCCTGCCCTCGGCGATCCTGCTCGCCATTCTCGGCGGATCGGTCGCGGCGACGGGCGCGTTTCTGGTGCTGGGCGGCCTGCCCCGGCTCCATCACCCGGTCTTCAACAGCCCGCACTTCGCCCGCGCGACCGAGGATTCCTTCTATCTCTGCATCGAGACGGCGGATCTCCGCTTCAATCCCGAGCGCACCCGCGCCTTTCTCGCCTCCCTCGCCCCCGAACGGCTGGAGGAGGTGCCCTGGTGAGGCCCGCCGCCCTTCCGGCCTTCGTCCTGCTGGTCGCCGCCTGTGGCGACAACATGGCCGAACAGCATCCCTACGCCGACCCGCAGGGGCCGGCGGTCGCGGTCCTCGACCCGCTGCCGCCGGGAACGGTGGCGGTCGGCGCCCTCGACCGCGCGGCGGCGCTGGCGACGCCGCCGGACGCCATGGACCTGCCGCGCGGGCGTGAGCGGTACGGCATCCATTGCGCCCCCTGCCACGGGCTGACCGGCCATGGCGACGGCCCGGTGGCCCGCCGGGGCTTCCCGCCGCCTGCCTCCTTCCACGACGCCGGCCAGCGCGGCCTGCCGCTGCGCGCCATCGTGACCGCCGTCACCGAGGGACGCGGCGCGATGCCGTCCTTCGCCGACCGGATCGCCGGGGAGGACCGCTGGCGGATCGCCGCCTACGTCAAGGCGCTCCAGTATTCGCAAGCGGTTCCGGCGGAGGCCCTGCCCGCCGCCGACCGGGAAAGGCTGCCCCCGCCATGAGCGCGCATTCCCCGTCGGTCGGCGCGGCCTATGCCCGCACCCGGCACCGGGCGCTCGCCGCGGCGGTGGGCGGGCTCGCCCTGGCGGCGCTCGGCTGGGGGCTTCACCCGCAGCCCTTCTTCCAGGCGTGGCTGCTGGCCTTCCTGGTGTGGACCGGGCTGGCGTCGGGCTGCCTGACGCTGCTGATGGCCGGGCATCTGCTGAGCGATTCCCGGCTGGAGCCGGTCCGCGACGAGCTTGAGGCCGGCGCTCTGACCCTGCCGCTGCTGGCCCTGCTGGGCCTGCCGCTGCTCGCCGGGCTGCCGGAACTCTACCGCTGGGCGGAGACCGGGGCCGGCCCCATGGGGCCGGTGCGCGGCCATTGGCTGGACCCGAGCGGTTTCGTCCTGCGCAGCGCGGTCTATCTCGGGGTTTGGTGCGCGCTCGCCTGGGCGATGACCCGGCCGGGCCGGCACCACCGGCGCACCGCCGCCGTGGGCTTGCTGCTGATGCTGCCGACGGTGACGCTGGCGGGGCTGGACTGGGTGATGTCGCTCGATCCCGACTGGCTGTCGAGCCTGTTCGGGCTTGCCTACGGGGTGACGCAGACGGTGGCTGCGCTCGCCGTTGCCCTGCTCGCCGCCGAGCTTCGCCCGGACCGGGCGCTGCCCCGGCGCGCCGGCGGCCTGGCCGGGGCGCTGCTCGTCCTGGTCGGGATGACGGCCTACCTCTGGTTCGTTCACTTCCTGGTGGTCTGGGCGGCCAACCTGCCGGCCGAGGCGGGCTGGTACCTCGACCGCGGCGGGGCATGGCTGTGGCTGATGCCCGGCGTCGTGGTTCCGGCAACGGTGCTGGCCGTGCTGATCCTGCTGCCGCGCTGGCTGCGCGGCCACCGTATGGTTCTGCTGACGGCGGGCGGCCTGCTCCTGGCCCAGCATCTCGCGCACATGGTCTGGCTGGTGCGCCCGGCGGCGCAGCGGCCGGAACTGCACTGGCTCGACGCGGTCGGCGCGGCGGCTCTCGGCGCCGTCTGCCTCGCCCTGTTCGCGCACCGCCTCTCCGGCACAGCGACGCGGAGGACCTGATGACCGGCTCCGGCACGACCTCCACGCACCTCGCGCTGCTGCCGGCCGCCGTCCTGGCGCTGGGCGGCTGTTCGACCATGCAGTCGGCGCTCGACCCGGCGGGGGCCAACGCCCGGCAGGTGGCGGACCTGTGGTGGCTGATGCTCTGGGTGCTGGGCGGCGCCTTCGTGATCGTCATGGCAGCCCTGGCCGCGGCGCTGTTCGCGCCGCGTCCCTGGCGCGGACGCCTGGGCGGGACGGCGATCATCGCCGCCGGGGGCGTGGCGCTGCCCGTCCTGGTCGTGCCGGTCTTCCTGCTCGTCAGCTTCGCCATCCCGTGGCCGCTGGTGCCGGAACGCCCCGACCGGCTGACCATCCAGGTCATCGGCCATCAGTTCTGGTGGGAGGTGCGCTACACCGGCCCCGGCCTCGCCCGCCCGGTCGTCAGCGCCAACGAGATCCGCATGCCGGTGGGCCAGCCCGTGCAGGTCCGGCTGACCACCGGGGATGTGATCCACAGCTTCTGGCTGCCCAACCTCGCCGGCAAGATCGACATGATCCCCGGACAGGTGAACCACATGAAGATCACCGCCGAGCGCACCGGCGTCTTCCGCGGCCAATGCTACGAGTTCTGCGGGGCGCAGCACGCCCACATGGCCTTCATGGCCGTGGTGATGGAGCCCGGCGACTTCGCGTCCTGGCTGGCCCGCGAGGCGCAGCCGGCCCCGGCGCCCTCCGGCCCGGAGGAGGAGCGGGCGCTCCAGGCCTTCCTGCGCGGCGGCTGCGCATCCTGCCACGCCATCCGGGCAACCCCCGCCGACGGCGAGGGCGGCCCCGACCTGACCCATGTCGGCGGACGGCTGACGCTGGCCGCCGGCATGCTGCCGAACGGCGAAGGCTCCATGGGCGGCTGGATCGCCGGGGCGCAGACCATCAAGCCGGGCAACCGGATGCCCAACTTCAACGGGTTCGACGGCGAGCCGCTGCGCGCCCTGTCCAGCTATCTCTACGGGCTCAAATGACCGATTTCGCCAGCACTCCCGCAACCGGCAGCGGCGCGGCCATCGCGCGGGACGACCCGGCCCGCGAGCGCGACGACCTGGACGCCGCGTGGCGCTCCCCCACGGGATGGCGCGCGATCTCGGCGGTGAACCAGACCAACGTCGGGCGCCGCTTCGTCATCACCGGCTTCGTCTATTTCCTGATCGCCGGGATTCTGGGGCTGGTGATGCGCGTCCAGCTCGCCGTGCCGGAGAACGATCTGCTGACGCCGGAGGCGTACAACCAGATCTTCACCATGCACGGCACGCTGATGATGTTCCTGTTCGCCGTGCCGATCCTGGAGGGGGTGGCGGTCTATCTGCTGCCCCCGATGCTGGGCACGCGCGACCTGCCCTTCCCGCGCCTCAGTGCCTTCGGCTACTGGTGCTATCTGCTGGGCGGGCTGCTGCTGCTGACCAGCCTGCCGCTGGGGCTGGCGCCCGACGGCGGCTGGTTCATCTACCCGCCGCTCAGTTCCACCCTGTTCTCGCCGGGGATGAACATCGATTTCTGGCTGCTGGGGATCACCTTCATGGAGATCTCGGCGATCACCGCCTCCATCGAGCTGATCGTCGCCATCCTGAAGACCCGCGCGCCGGGCATGTCCATCGACCGGATGCCGCTGTTCGCCTGGTACATCCTCATCACCGCCTTCATGATCGTCTTCGGCTTTCCGCCGCTGATCATGGGCAGCATCCTTCTGGAGCTGGAGCGCGCCTTCGGCCTGCCCTTCTTCGACGCCGCGAAGGGCGGGCACCCGCTGCTGTGGCAGCACCTGTTCTGGCTGTTCGGCCATCCGGAGGTCTACATCATCTTCCTGCCGGCGGCGGGCATCATGTCGATGGTCGTCCCGACCTTCGCCCGGCACCCCATCGTCGGCTACCGCTGGCTGGTTCTTGCGGCCATCGGTATGGGGTTCCTCAGCTTCGGTCTGTGGGCCCACCATATGTTCGCCACGGGCATCCCGCAGATGTCGGTGGCCTTCTTCTCCGCCGCCAGCACGCTGGTGGCGATCCCCAGCGGCATCCAGGTCTTCGCCTGGATCGCCACGCTGTGGCACGGGCGTCCCCGCTTCGACCCGCCCCTGCTGTTCGCCATCGGCACCATCGTCACCTTCGTGATCGGCGGCTTCACGGGCGTGATGGTCGCCATCGTGCCCTTCGACCTTCAGGTCCACGACACCTACTTCGTCGTCGCCCACTTCCATTACGTGCTGATCGGCGGGGCGGTCTTCCCGC
>JAEZHQ010000039.1 GCA_023416455.1 Pseudomonadota bacterium
CGCCTTCGCGGTGGAGGATTTCGGCCTGCTCCTGCGGGCCGTAGCCCATCACCGACAGGTCGGCGGCACGCCGCTGGCGGAGGAAGTCCACGGCCTCCTGATAGTCGGGGGTCTGCGCGGCGAACGCACGCTCGGCCTCGGTCACGGCGCTGGCGAAACGGCCGGCGAGTTGCCGCTGCTCGGCCTGCCGGCGGGCCTGCTGGTCGGCCTGCGCCCGCTGCTCCTCGAAGGCACGGATGCGGGCGTCCATGTGCCGCAGATAGCCGGCCGGGTCGGCGTCGGGATCGGGGGCGGCGGGCGGCGGCGGGCCGGCCGGCTGGAGGCGCCGGGCCAGCTCCTCGAAGCGGCCCTCCAGAAGGGCGCGCTGCCGGCGCTCCTCCTCGATCCGGCGCTGGAGGTCGCGGCGCCGGTTGCGCTCCTCGTGCAGGGCCTGCAACGGCACCTGCTTCGGCTCCTCCGGCTCCGGCGCGCCGGCCGGGCCGGCGGCGCCGTCCTCCGTGCCGCCCTCCGGCCCGGCCCCCGGATCGCCCCCCGGATCCGCCCCCGGGCCGGCGGGGCCGCTCTCGCCCCGCGTCTCGAAATAGCTCGTCTCTTCGGCGGTCATGCCGCCGTCCTGCGTGTCGGTCATGGGAACCTCGCGTCTGGTGTGGTCATACCGGCGGCGCATGAACACGGAGCGCCGCCGGTAAAACCCGACAGATCAATGCGATAGCATTGATCGAAAGGGTGATGCGGACGACGCCTTCAGGCGCCGCCGCGGGTGCGGGCGTCCTGCGCCCGCGCCCTGGACAGGTCGAGCACCGCCGACGCCTCCTTCCGGCGGGCGCTCGCCGCCGTCTCGGCAAGGTCGGCCCGCGCCCTGGCCTCGCCCAGCGGATCGCCCTGCCGCGCCCGCGCCACCGCCTCCTTCATGGCGGCGGTCAGGGTGGACGGCAGCGGCAGATAGTCGATCATCTCCGGGGGCAGCGGCAGGCCGGCGCCCCTCAGGGTCGGGACGAGCTGCATCAGCACGCCGAACACCTGCTCCTTCTGGTTGGGCGACAGCGGCGCGTCGTCCACGATCACGTCGTAGGCGGCCACCCCCTCGGCCCGCAGCAGGGGCACGTAGCGCTCGCGCTCGGTGCCGACGATGCGCACCAGCCGCCCGTCGCTGATGTACTCCCGGATCAGGTGGAGCAGCACCCGGCCCTGCTCCTTGCGGTAGCGGCGCAGGCTGTCGAACAGGGTGGCCAGGATGGTCAGGCCGGCCTGCTTGCGCTGGGCCTCCAGAACCCCGGCCTGCTGGCGGTCGGCCAGACCGAGCATTTCCAGGTTCACCCCGGTGACGTCGCGGATGCTGCTGACCGCGAAGGTCATCAGCTCGGCGATGCCGGCCGGGTACTGGGCCGGCGCCTTCTCCCGGATCTGGCCCTGGCTGATCGCCCCGGCGTTGACCCAGGTGATCGCGCTGGGGTCGGCCCACGACTTCTCCGCCTGCCGGATGTCGGCGAAGGCGGTCTTTTCGGCCAGCAGGCCGCCCTTGCTGTTGGCGTTGATGATGTGCATGACCTGCGACAGCCACTTGTTGGCCCAGCGCTGGGGGTCCTTCATGGCCCGCACCAGCCCGTACCAGCTGTTGGTGTTGCGGTCCCGCTTGCCGGTCATGCAGCGGAAGGTGAAGCCGTCCGGGCACAGGCACGGGCCGGCGCTCAGCACCGTGTTGCCGGCGATGACCGCCTGGCAGTAGACCCGCCGGCTGCGGCGGTAGGCGCGCAGCGGCAGGCCGAGCGCCCGCAGGCGCGCCTCGGCGATGCGGTACGCCTCCTCCGGCAGCTCCACCATCCGGCCCGACAGCGGGTCGGCCACCCGGTGCACGGTCTCGCGCTCCCACCACTGGTAATGGACCACCCGGACCATCCGCCCGGAACCGGACGGGGAGGCCGCGCCGTCGTCGTCGGCCGCGTCGTCCGGGGCCGGCGCGTCGCCGGTTTCGCGCTCGTCGGGCTCGCCGTCCCAGGGGCCGGCCCCCTCGATGGGGGCGTCGGGGTTGATGGCCTGGGCCTCGCCCCGCTCCATGGCGCGGATCCGCATCACGCCGCGGGCATCGGCGAGGTTGCGCTGCGTGGCGCTCGGGTCCCAGAACATCTCCAGCGGGTCGACGCGCCGGATGACGATGGCGCCGTCCGGGTCGTTCTCGTAGTCGAGCGCCGTCTCGGTCCAGCCCATGCCGCACACGGCGAGGTCGGTGAAGGCGTCGGACTCCTCGTCCTCGGCGTCGCAGCCGTCCCGCACCCATTGCGCGGCGCTGGTCAGCAGCTCGTTGACGCGGGTGTCGCCGGGCTCGCGCGGGACGTAGCGAACCGCCTGGCGGTTGGCCACCTCCGACCCGGACACCGCGTCCAGCACCGGGCCGACGCGGTTGAAGACGACGGCCGGGCGCATCTGGGTGCGCAGGATTTCGGCTTCCTCCTCCGACCATTGGCGGCCGGCGACGAAGTCGTAGTCCTCGCGCGCCTCCCGCCGCCACGCCGAGGCGTGGTCGCGGGCCTTGCGGTAGAAGCGCCGGGCGTCCTCGAGAATGCCGTCCCCGGCGGATTCGCCGGTCGTCATGCCACCATCCATGATGCGCCTCCTCCCTTTCCCTGATAGCGCCGCCGCCCGCCGCCGCCGCCCGGCCGCTCCGGCTCGGTCAGCGCCAGGGCCAGGTAGCGGAAGGCGTCCGCCCCATGGCTGGAGCGGTCGTGCAGCGGGTTCCGGCTGTACTGCCCGCTGGCCGGATCCACCTCGTAGCGGTAGCGCCGCAGGCAGGCGATCCCGTCGGCGCAGCGCTCCGCGTCGAACCAGCAGCGGCCGAAAATGGTGCGCGCGGCGTTGATGCCGTCGGCGACCGGGACCCTGGGCACGATCCGCACCGTCCGCCCGGCCGCCCGCATCTGCTGCTCGATCGTCCGCTCGCTGGCCAGCAGCGCGTTCTGCGCGTCGTGCGGCAGCCAGTCCTCGGCGTAGACGTAGGGCCGGTCCCGCAGCGCCTTCAGGTAATGCCCGAGCGCCTGGCCGCGGTTCTCGTAATAGTCGATCAGGCGGAACTCGAAGCCGACCACCTGGGCGAACCAGATCGCCGTCATGTCCGCCCGACCGAGATCCCAGAAGGTGTGCACGGGCTTGGCCGCGTCGTACGGAACCCGCATGACGCGCCCCTCGGCGGTGGCCGCGCGCAGCTCGTTGGCGTAGATGGCGCCGTCCAGCACCTGCCGGCAGTGGCCCTCCCAGACCGTCAGGTAGGCGTCCGGGTCGCGGGCCTTCAGGTCGTCCTTCTCCTGGCGCAGCACGTCGGGGAACCAGGGATTGTCCGACCAGTTGACCTTGACCACCACGGCCCCGGTGGGCGGGTTCGCCACGAAGCGCTGGTAGGTCTCGTCGTCCTCCAGCTCCGGGTTGAAGCTGACCCAGATCTCCGAGCCCGGCTTGCGGATGGTCGGGATCAGGGTGGCCCAGGACGACTTGGAGACCGTCTGCGCCTCCTCCACCCAGCAGACGTCGGCGCCTTCGGCCGACTTGATGTTGGTGACGTTGTGCTTCAGCCCGTGAAAGGTGAACTCCGTGCCGTTGCGGCCGCGGATGACCGTCTTCTGCACCTCGTAGAAGCCGGCCAGCCCCAGCGCCTTGATCTGGTCGGACAGCAGCTTGTGCACGCTGTCGCCGATGGACTTCTGGATCTCGCGGGCGCACAGCACCCGCAGCGGCCTGGCCGCCCCCTGGATCAGCAGCGCCCGCGCGATGCCCCAGGACTTCGCCCCGCCGCGTCCGCCGTACAGAACCTTGTAGCGGGCCGGGCGGAACAGGCATTGCAGCTTCTCGGGAAATTCAGCCCGCGTCTTCGCCGGTCTGGACAAAGGACACCTCGATGTTCGTCTCGGTCGGACCGTCGCCGCCCTTGCGGGGCTGGACGGTGGAGAGGCGCGGGTGCAGGTAGGGGGCGGCCGCCTTCGCGGCCTCCAGCCTCACCGCCACGTCCGTCGCCTCGTTCATGATGGCGAGCATGGCGTCGAGCGGCGTCCCCGCTCCGGCCGTGACCGGTTCGGCCGCCTCCCGCCCCTGCCCCGCCCCGGTTGCCGGCGCCGGCCTGCGCCCGGCGCCGGCGCGTCGTTCCTCGCGCGCCATGTTCCGCTCCTCCGCTTGGTGCCGCGCGGCCGCGGCCGTTGCTGCGAACCCGGCTCAGCCGCCCCGTCCCCTTCGCCATTCCCGGAAGGCGACGGCCAGCCGCAGCGCCAGAAGCAGCAGCGCGCCGGCGGCCATGATTCCCTGGTAGCCGTGGTTGAGGGCCTCCAGCCACCAGGGCGAAGTCAGGGCACCGGCGGCGGTGGCGATGTCGGTGGCGGCGCGTTGCGGCATGGTGTGGCTCCGAAATGAAAAACCCGCCGCGGCCGGGCCGGGCGGGCTGAGGAAAGGGCGACGATCCACCCTTCCGGTTCTTCCGATTCTCATAATGCGGCCACGTCGGTCGATCGTTCGAAAGGTGGACGGACGTCCATCCTCTCGCCCCCTGCCGTTCGCGTTCCTCGACGCGGGCGAAGGCGGCCTTCGACGCTCAAGCGGTCGCGATCCGCGGGGCGGGGGA